>NZ_JBNXVP010000112.1:0-1021 GCF_050565645.1 Leptolyngbya sp. AN10 | reverse complement strand
TGTTTGAGAAGTAATCGTTGATCGCATTCACCCGCCCGGAAATAAATCTCCGGGCTAATCGTGGGAAGCCCACTAAACTGGGCTAAGAACTCCGTATTGCTCTCTTAGCCCGCTTCAGCGGGGTTTCTTCCATTAGCCCGGAGATTCATTTCCGGGCGGACTGGCAACGCAGCAAAGCCGCTTTTTATACTTTTCAAACACCCTCTTAGAGACAAGCAAAGGACAAGAATTACAAGCGGCAAAAAGATCGGCAAAAACTGCTTTGTGAAAGCTCATAAGCTATAATTTACATTCATTTTGAAGATATTTATAATCGGCAATATGTCTGAGTCAGCGATTCCCTATCGGCAGTACGACCCAAGCCTTCTCGAACCTGTGTATCCTCAACGCACACGAAACTTGGAAGACTTAGCGATCGCACTTGCCACAAAATCAGGTCAACTGACTCAGGGATTGCATCGGATTGTGCTGCGAGCGCTCGGTGAATTAGTGCGATCAATGAACTGCTATTACAGCAATCTGATCGAAGGACATCGCACCCGCCCGATCGATATCGAACGCGCTCTAGCACAGGACTTTTCCAGCGATTTAGAACAGCGTAACTTACAACTCGAAGCCAAAGCGCACATTGAAGTTCAAACACTCCTCGATCTCGATCCGACGTGGCAAACACTAGATGTCGTCAGCCCAGAATTCATCCAAAGATTACATCACGAGTTTTATCAACGGTTGCCCGAAGCCTTCTGGCAGCTTGGCGAAGTCTCTGTTCAACCTGGAGCTTGGCGATCGGTGAATGTCCAAATTGGTCGCCACGTTCCGCCACCACCAGAAACTTTGACCCGATTTCTCGATCGCTTTGCCCAAGTCTACCAACCAGAGCGGCTCTCGAAGGTCGATCAAATTCTGGCTGCTGCTGCTGCTCATCATCGATTTGCCTGGATTCACCCGTTTCTAGACGGCAATGGACGTGTCGTGAGGCTCTTTTCCCATGCTTATTTTCAGCGCATTGGCATTGGCAGTA
>NZ_JBNXVP010000111.1:0-1046 GCF_050565645.1 Leptolyngbya sp. AN10 | reverse complement strand
ATTGACATCAGTTGCCGGAATTTTTCACACAAATGGTACCAGTCTAGGATGACGAGGACTGCACTGCCAAAGGTGCGAGTCCAGCGTTGACGAATGACGGTTGCCCCATCACTGATGACCACTAATGGCAGCAGCGTCGATCTCCCATAAACCTGTTGAACTCGCCCTTGCACCACCGCTTCAATCGACAATCGCAGGCTGCCATCCGCAGCGATGGGGGCACTCAAACACTCAAACTGCTGGGGCGCTGTTTGTAGCACGACGACATCGGTCGAGACGGTCTTCGGATGCTCAGACCGCTCTGCTTCTGGAACCGGTGAACGGGAACGCTCTGGTTTCTGGGCTTTCACACCAATCGCATCATCGAACAACAGGACTTCGGCACAACGGCTATCGTACAAGTCAATCTCATTCGTGACGGCAATCGCAGCATCACTCTGGTGAGCAACAGTCGTGCGTTCTATCGTCTCGCTCAGGTGTAAGGCTTGTTGTTGAACCAAGTGCCAAATCGTTTGGCAACTCAGCACTCGCGCTCCACAGTGCCGTTCCACCAGTGCCGCAACTTCTTGGTAACTCAATCGATTGCTGTAGTAAGCACAGAACTCTTGCAGTCCTCGACCTAAATCAGGATGACCCTCTGGCTGTGTTAACTCTAAATCGCTCAGACTGATACCCTCAAATTGATACTTCTGCACCGCAAACTCAAATGCGCCATGCAAGGTTTTTAACCTCACTTGCCGTGTTCCATTACACCGCAGTCCTAGCTTGTTTTTTCCCCCGCTGTAAACTCTGTCTGTGCCTGTTGCAGCAGTTCGGCTTCGATCTCTGGCAACGCTTCTTTGCGCCAGTTCTCGACCTCCGCTTCTATCGAATCTAAGTTCGCATTCTTCAAGTTCACCTGCTTGGCTGGCTTCTGACTGATAATATTGCCATCGTCGTCTCGAATAATGACTTCGATGCTTGCCATGATGCTGACTCCGACTTCAAAGTTGATTTGTCGTGATCTTAGCGGCTTTTCACTTCATCAACCGATTATTTAGAGGTGG
>NZ_JBNXVP010000110.1:0-1062 GCF_050565645.1 Leptolyngbya sp. AN10 | reverse complement strand
AGCGGTGTTGCTCGATAACTTGTGCGGGTCTATCGCGATATTTCCGTTGCACCACTTGGGTCACTTGTTCTGAATAGTCCAACACGAACAGACCCGCGACTCGATGCTTTGCTAGCACCCGCTCGCTCGCTTGGGTCAAACTTGCCAGGTCGCTCCAGGGTTTCTTCCCCCGATTGGGTTGATTGAGGGCGGTCAGTTCGGACTGAGCTTGCTCGATACGAGTTTGGAGAGACTGCTTTTGGGCATTGCCTTGAGCGATGGAGTAAACAATCAATCGGCGTTCCATCCACGTCCATTTTTCGCCATCCACTTCAACTTGACAAATCTGTTCTTGTTCATAGCCCTCAGCAATCTCTGCTGTTTTGCCATTCGCATATTCATAGTTGATGTGCTCTAACTCCACCTGTTTGCCCACGACGAGGCTGAGATACTCCTGCATCTGGGCATCATTTACTTGCGTTTTCGACAGGGGACACAAGTAATAATCGTCCCCCGATGCAATGAGATATCGGGTGCTCAAACTCCCCATCTTGCAGTCACCCACAAACAGCAGTCCGGGCGCGTTGAGGGTTTGTCTGACTTGCTGTACCGCAGGCGCATACAAGGGGTCGTCTGCCGCGTTGCCTGCTACAATCTCGCTTGCAATTGGCAGACCCAATGGGTCTAAGCTCGCCAGCATCAGTTTGAGTTGGCAGAGATCTGGTCGATGATCCTTGCTATGTCCGCGTTGGAACAGTCCGTCTTCGCTCGCATTCCAAAACCCGCTCACCGAAGTACTATCTAGTCGTACCCGCTCTGGGCGCAGGTCATAGACTTGAATCTGTCGCTGCGTCAAAGCTGCTTCAAACTGCCGCCAATCGGCATCGTCACTCAAATAGCGCAACACTCCTTCTAAGCGATCATCACTCCAGTCCAACGTGCGGATCTCCTGTCCTAGACTCTCCCCAATCGTCTCTGCATGATGCTCAACCCACTCTTGCACTTGGTTCAGCCGATGATCTGCTTGCGACAAGATGTGACTCAGCCAGACCACTGCCACCGTGCCCAAACTCACCCCCTGCC
>NZ_JBNXVP010000109.1:0-1081 GCF_050565645.1 Leptolyngbya sp. AN10 | reverse complement strand
GTTGATTGCAGGTGCAGACAGCGCCACAGGTGCAGCTTCGCCAGCAGCCAAGTCAAGCGGGAAGTTGTGAGCGTTGCGCTCGTGCATCACTTCCATTCCCAAGTTCGCACGGTTGATTACATCAGACCAGGTGCTGACCACACGACCCTGCGAGTCGATGATCGATTGGTTGAAGTTGAATCCGTTCAGGTTGAACGCCATCGTGGACACACCCAATGCGGTGAACCAGATGCCGACGACCGGCCATGCACCCAAGAAGAAGTGCAATGCGCGGGAGTTATTGAACGATGCGTATTGGAAGATCAACCGACCGAAGTAGCCGTGGGCTGCAACGATGTTGTAGGTCTCTTCTTCTTGTCCGAACTTGTAACCGTAGTTTTGGCTTTCCACTTCGGTGGTTTCACGAACCAGCGAGGAGGTGACCAAGGAACCGTGCATTGCGGAGAACAAGCTACCACCGAACACACCAGCGACTCCCAACATGTGGAACGGGTGCATCAGGATGTTGTGCTCTGCTTGGAACACCAACATGAAGTTGAAAGTTCCAGAGATTCCCAAGGGCATTCCATCCGAGAACGAGCCTTGTCCGATCGGGTAGATCAAGAACACGGCTGTTGCTGCTGCTACAGGGGCAGAGTACGCAACGCAGATCCAAGGACGCATGCCGAGACGGTAGGAAAGTTCCCATTCACGTCCCATGTAGCAGAATACGCCGATCAAGAAGTGGAAGACGACGAGTTGGTAAGGACCACCGTTGTACAGCCACTCATCTAACGATGCGGCTTCCCAGATCGGGTAGAAGTGTAAGCCGATTGCGTTCGACGAAGGAACGACTGCACCGGAGATGATGTTGTTGCCGAACATCAACGAACCAGCAACGGGTTCGCGGATGCCGTCGATGTCAACGGGGGGCGCTGCGATGAACGCAACGATGTAGCAGATGGTTGCAGCAAGCAATGTGGGGATCATCAATACGCCGAACCAGCCTACATAAAGGCGGTTGTCGGTGGAGGTGACCCAGTTGCAGAACTGCGCCCACAGATTTGCGCTCTCGCGTCTCTGTAAGGTGGTTGTCATGGTT
>NZ_JBNXVP010000108.1:0-1088 GCF_050565645.1 Leptolyngbya sp. AN10 | reverse complement strand
TGATCTAGTGCAGAAAAGCGGAAATAATTCTTCAGTTTTAGGAGCGAATTTCAACTTTTCAGTAATGTGAGAAAGTAAGTTCCAATTGATCCTGCCATGCCAACCCCAGAAGCGAGTGTGATGGTTCTGAGCGCAATGCAACAGCAAGGGTTAGAACAAATCGTACGACAAACGACAAATCCATATCGATTAGTCCGCCGAGCGCAACTCGTTCTCTCGGCATCGCGGGGATGTACAAACAGTGAGATCGCTCAGCAGTTGAATTTAGATCGCGGACAAGTTCGCTACTGGCACACTCGCTGGCTTGAGGCTCAAGCCCAAATGAGCGCAACCGAAGCGGAGTCGGAGGCAGAAACCGCCCTGCGAGGCGTGATTGTTGCGGTGTTTCAGGATGAAGCTCGACCTGGAACTCCTGCCCAATTCAACCTTGAACAAGTGGTGCAAATTGTCGCGCCATACCTGTGAAGACCCGCCATCGAGTGGACGACCTATCCGTAGAATGGACGGTGCGAGAGTTAGCGGATGAAGCGGTCAGACGGGGGATCGTGGAGCAGATTTCCCCGCGCAGTGTGGGGCGTTCTTTAAAACGAGGCACACCTGCAACCGCACCGGAATCGCTACTGGCTGAACGCTCAACCCGAAGACGCAACCGAGTTTGAGCAACAAGTCAAGACGGTCTGCCAATTGTATGAACACGCTCCAGCGTTTGCGGCAGACGGCATTCACCTGGTCAGTACCGACGAGATGACGGGAATTCAAGCCCTAGAGCGAGCCGCTCCGACTCAACCCGTGCGTCCTGGAAAGCTGAAACTCTTGGAGTTTGAGTACATTCGACATGGAACGCTCAGTTTGATTGCCAATTGGCAGATTGCTCACGGTGGTATTGGACAAGTTTCCATCGGAGCGACCCGCAATGAATTCGACTTTGCCAATCACATCGCCAATACCCTTGAGACTGATCCAGAGGCAGGCTGGATCTTTGTGCTGGATCAACTCAATACCCATCAATCCGCTTCCTTAGTTCGACTTTCTTGAGTGACCCAACCCATCGCATTCGCTTCGTCTACGTGCCCAAACATCCTCTTGGC
>NZ_JBNXVP010000107.1:0-1099 GCF_050565645.1 Leptolyngbya sp. AN10 | reverse complement strand
GGGATGGAATCGACGGAGTGTGCAACTCGGACTGGATGAACGCCGAACTGGGATAGTCTGTGTGGATAACTATCGCGCCCGTGGACGAGATAAAAGTGAGGAGAAGTTGCCCGAACTCGAAGCGGATATTCGTTCGCTCGTGGAACAATACACGCAAGCTGACCCGAAGTTTCAAACCACGTTTGCCTATGCTCGCATCAGTGCGCGAGCGGTACGCGAAGCATTAGTGAACGAGAAAGGCTATGAAGCAGCAACCTTACCGACTCGTCAAACCATCGGCGCGATTCTGAATCGGTTGGGATATCGGCTAAAAAAACACAAAAAACCAAACCCTTGAACAAAATTCCTGAAACTGACGCGATCTTCGAGAATGTATTTGCAGCGAATCAGGCAGCAGACGCAGATCCGCGATGCTTGCGCTTGTCGATAGATAGCAAAGCCAAAGTCAAGATTGGCAATCTGTCGCGAGGTGGGAAAGCTCGACGGCTTGAAGCCCTGAGCGCAGATGACCATGATAGTGAATGGAGTGCTGTTTTAGTCCCATTTGGCATTCTCAATACGAACACAGATCAACTCTCGATCTACTTTGGACAATCGGCTGAAACGAGCGATTTTATTGTCGATTGCTTGACGGCTTGGTGGCAGGATCATCAAACTCAGTATGCTCACTTGGAAGAGCTAGTCATTGATCTTGATGGTGGGTCTGCCAATCGCAGTGACCGAACTCAATTCATCAAGCGCATGGTGCAGTTCTCTCAAACCACGAATCTCAAAGTGCATCTGGTCTACTACCCGCCCTATCACAGCAAGTACAATCCCATCGAACGCTGTTGGGCAGTCCTGGAAAACTATTGGAATGGAACCGTTCTTGATTCAATTGAAGCAACCTTGCAGTGGGCAGCGAACATGACTTGGAAAGGAGTCTCTCCGATCATTCATCTTCTAAAGCAGACCTATGCAAAAGCCATCAAGGTCTTGCCTCCAGAGCTAGAAACATACCTCCCGTTTTGGCAGCGTTCTGAGTTGTTGCCGAAGTGGGATATCACGATTGTTCCGACTGCGTAAAATTGGGGATTCTATTTAGTTGCAGATCCCTTAA
>NZ_JBNXVP010000010.1:0-234850 GCF_050565645.1 Leptolyngbya sp. AN10 | reverse complement strand
ACCCAACATGCTAAACACGGCATCATAGAGGCGAGGAGCATTTTCCATAGCAGTAATTTAGTTTGATGTGGTAATCCACTAGATTACGGGATTTTGCTCCTCTCCTCCAGTTTTGTCAGTCAACCAGACTCTGTGCCTTACTGGTATGTGCAACGCGAAGTCCAGGTGAAGATATCTGAGCATCTGATTGAAGTCTTTCACGACCATCAGCGCATTGCGGTGCATGAACGCTCACGAGTGCAATATCGACATTCCACCGTGGATGAACACATGCCTCCAGAACATTGGGCATATAAGCGCCAATCGAAGGAGCGCTTTCTCGCTTGGGCAGACCAGATTGGTCCACACACTCGCACTCAGGTCGAAGCTATTTTCAATACCAAAGCGCACGAAGAACAAGCATTTCGGTCAATTCGAGGCATTCAACGACTGGCAACGACTCCTGGAACCCAACGTCTCGAAGCCGCTTGTCGTCGAGCCAACGCCTTTGGCATGGTGGGCTTGCGACGATTACGCTCGATTTTAGCCACACGCCTTGATACGGCAGCCGTTGAATCTGAACCCGTTGCAACACAACCGATTGAACACACTAACCTGCGCGGCGCTCAGTACTATCATTAACCTTAACTTTGAACTATGACCTCTTTTGTTACTGAACAATTGAAAGCAATGCGGCTTGTCGGAATGCTCGATGCTTGGATGGAGCAACGCAACAGTCCGACCTATCACGATTTAAGCTTTGAAGACCGATTCACCCTGCTGCTGGAACGCGAACACCTGCATCGCTCACAGATGCGTCTCCAGCGCCGATTAAGGCAAGCTCAACTCTCGACGACCGCTCATCTCAGTGATATCGATTTTACGGTCCCACGCGGGTTGTCGAAGACAAAATTCTTAGAGCTAGCAGGCGGTAAGTGGGTGCAAGATCATCTTAACCTGATCATTGTGGGAGCGACCGGAGTAGGCAAAACGTTTCTCTCCTCCGTATTAGCAGATCAGTTCTGTACATTGGGACATTCCGTGCGCTACTTCAAGTGTGCAGACTTGCTGATGGAACTCAAATTTGCCAAAGTCGATGGCTCATTTCGGCGATTGCAGCAACAGATCGCGGCATTTGAGTTGCTCATCCTGGATGATTGGTTGAGAGATGCCGTGTTGCCTGACCAGGCTCGCGGTCGCCTTTGGCGCAGCGAAGCTCCCTATTGGACTTACTCGATGTGCGTTACCGAACGGCTTCGTGTTTGTTCGCCACTCAACTGCCTGTGAATCAATGGCATTCGCAGATTCAAGACCCAACTTTAGCGGATGCCATGCTTGACCGGATTGTGCATGATTCGATTCGCCTAGTTCTCAAAGGCGAGTCGATGCGAAAACTCACGAGTAAAGTCAATGCCAATTCCGATAGCATTGACGTAGAGTGATTTTGCTGTCATTCCTTTTTCGCTTGATGTCTGTGTTGTTTTTGCAGACATCTCGCATTCACATGACTGTTTCTCAAACTGATTACCCAGTAAAAACATTTGCTATCTTTGCCTGGTTCAGTTACGCTATCTCTAGACCTGCCGAAGTTGTGTGAGAATCACCTGCCGAAGTTCGGTGAGAATTGGGTGCCGAAGTTGTGAAAATACGCACAAGTCAGCACCGATGGCGCGTATGACCATCGCCACTGCTACGACGAGATTACAGAACGGGGAGCCAAGCCTGTGATTCCCCCGCGCAAAGATGCGGTGATTTGGCAACATGGCAATCGTAACGCTCCACCGCATCCAAGAGACGAGAACCTGCGCTACATTCGCAAACACGGGCGGAAAAAGTGGAAACGCGATTCCGGCTATCATCGCCGCTCACTCGCCGAAACCACGATGTTTCGCTTTAAGAGGGTGTTTGAAAAGTATAGGAAGATGCTTCACTTCGATGCCATTTCGCCCGTGATTGGAAATCACGGTCTATCGGAACAAAGTCCACTGAAGGGGACTGAAAGCCAGTTACAGCAAACTCTTCAGTCTGTTTCAACAGACTTCGTTCCGATAGCCCCGAATTCTATTCGAGGGGCGATTGATGCGATGAACGACTACTTTTCAAACACCCTCTAAGACCATCTTTGGCGGCAACCTCCAGTCGCGTCGGTTTGACAATCAAACTGCAGAGCTACTGATCAAATGTGCGGCACTGAATCGCATGATTCAGATTGCTAAACCCGATAGCTATCGAGTTGAAGCTTAATCTCGACTTCCCGCAATCCCAGAACAGTCACTTTCTCGATTCATGCAACAAAGCCGATCCGACTAAAAATAGCCAACTGCCGATCGTGAAACTATCAACGGGTTTCATTCACCAATTACCTCTCTAAATAAAATCAACGAAACAGAAAGCGCCGCTGCAAACGTTTAGGAAAATCCCTCACGTATCGGGGCAGTTGATCACGAATAGCTGTGATGAGGATATAAAGAACAGGAACTACACACAGACTCAGAAACATCGAAACTAAGGTTCCACCGAAAACAGTTGTACCCAGAGATAAACGACTCAGAGAACCTGCGCCACTTGCGACCAGTAATGGATAGTTACCCATTAATCCAGCAAACGTCGTCATCAAAATTGCACGTAATCGAGCTTGTGCAGCATGAATTGCAGCTTCTCGAATCGATTCACCTTCTTCTCGTAACTGATTCGCAAATTCAACAATCAAAATAGCGTTCTTACTAGCCAGTCCAATCAGCATCACTAAACCAATCTGGCAATACACATCATTGGGAAAGCCGCGAATCGATTGCGCCAGCAATGCGCCTAAAACTGCTAACGGAACTGATAACAAGATAATGAGTGGATCGATAAAGTTTTCATACTGAGCCGCCAAAATCAGAAAGACAAAGATCAGTCCCAAGCCAAAGATAATCGGAGCCTGACCACTAGACTCAATTTCTTCGAGTGAAATGCCTGACCATTCAAAGCTCATTGTTCTAGGTAGTACCTCTGTCGCCAGACGTTCCATTGCTTGGATAGCTTGACCGGAACTATATCCTGGTGCAGCCATCCCGTTAATTTCGATCGAGCGGAACAAGTTATAGTGAGAAATCGTTTGTGCCCCAGTCGTCGGAGTCACAATAACGAGATTGCTCATCGGAATCATTTCGCCATTTCTAGAGCGAACGTATAACTTACCGATATCGTCAGGATTGTTCCGAAACTGCTGGTCTGCTTGCACATAGACCCGATAAGTGCGCCCCAGTGTGTTGAAGTCGTTAACGTAACGCGAACCTAAGAAGATTTGTAAGGTATTGAGAATGTCGTTCACTTCGACCTGCAAGGTCTTAGCGCGATCGCGATCAATTTCAATCAGTTTCTGGGGTGCGTTAGCGGTATAGGTGCTAAACACATCTCGTAATCCTGGCGTTTTATTCGCACGGGCGATGAGTTCGTCTCTGGCTTGCACTAATGTATTGAGATCATTGCCGCCTCGGTCTTGCAACTGAAACACAAAGCCACCAACGCTACCGAGTCCCTGAATTGCGGGTGGATTAATGGCGAATACACTCGCTTCCTGAATTTGAGCCGCACTGGTCTGAATCTGTCCGAGAATACTTTGAGCCGACTGGTTTGGATCGTTGCGTTGCTCCCACGGCTTTAGTGTGACAAACGATAGACCACTATTGGCAATGTTGCCTGAAAATCCAACGCCGCCCAGCGAGAAGGTACTTCCCACACCAGGAATTTTGAGTGTTTGTTGATCAAGTTGTTGAATAGTTTTACCTGTGAAGTCTTGCGTTGTGCCTTCCACTCCCTGCACGATCGACATCAAGAAACCCTGATCTTCATCAGGCAGAAAGGCAGTAGGAACAGAGGTATAAAGCCAAGTAGTGATTCCAAGTGATGCAACAAACAAAGCTAAGACAAGATATTTCAATCGAGTGAATAAATGCAGCGATCGCTGATATCCTGCTCGAATCCATTCGATCCCATGATTGACCAACCTAAGGGTGCGACCTAACCAACCTCTAGAAGTTTGTCTTGGTCGTAGCAATAAGGCAGAAAGAGCGGGAATGAGAGTTACTGCTAGGAAACTGGAAAGAATCACAGAAAAAGCGATCGTTAACGCAAACTGTTTGTATAACTGCCCAGTGACACCAGGGAAAAATGCAACTGGAATGAAAACCGCTAACAGTACAAGTGAACCAGAAATCACTGAGCCAAATAGTTCTCGCATCGCTTTAACGGCTGCATCTAGCGGAGACAGTCCTTCATCTTGAATGGAATGTGTGATGCTTTCGACGACTACGATCGCATCATCCACGACGGTTCCGATCGCAAGCGTTAAACCAAACAGAGTCAGCGTGTTCAAAGAGAAGTTGAAGATTTTAACAAATGCGAATGTTCCAATCAGTGTAATTGGAATCGTTAAAGCTGGAATCAACATCGTTCGCCAATCTTGCAGAAAGATGAAGATGACCAAGATGACCAGCAAGATTGATTCAAATAGGGTTTGAATCACCTCATTACGAGATGCCACGATGAACAAGGTGGGGTCATAAGCGATCGAATAGTTCAATCCGGGCGGGAAGCTTTTGGACAGCCGTTTCATTTCAGCTTTGACTCGGTTCGCAACTTCCAGTGCATTACTTCCTGGAAATTGTTTGATATCGTAGCCCACCGCTTCTTTACCGCTGTAGCGGGCAAATGAATTGTAGCTTTCGGCTCCAAGTTCAGCGCGTCCCACATCTCGTAAACGAACGATCGTGCCGTTGGTTTCTGACTTGAGAATGATGTTCTCGAATTCAGACGCATCGCGCAATCGACCCACAGCTTGCAAGTCGATTTGAAATTGCTGATCGATTGCTGGTGCTTGTCCAATTCGCCCAACGCCGACTTGAATGTTTTGCTCTTGAATCGCTTGTGTGACATCTGCGGCGGTCAATCCACGATTTGCAAGTTGGATCGGGTCGAGCCAGATTCTCATTGCATATTTGCGTTCTCCATAAGGAGTCAAGGAACCCACACCTGGAATTTGCCTCAGTGTGTCCAAGACGTATAAATCTGCATAGTTACTTAGAAAAACATTATCATACTGATCGCTATATAATCCGATGCTAAGCGCGATCGCACTTGATTGTCGAGTTACGCTCACCCCAATTTGCCGGACTGCCTCTGGTAATTGAGGTTCCGCCAAAGCGACTCGGTTTTGTACATCAACCGCAGCAATGTCCTGGTTATAACCTTGCTGAAACGTGACAATGATTGTGCTAGTTCCATCATTGCTACTGGTAGAGTTCATATAGCGCATTCCTGGTGCGCCGTTAATTTGGCGTTCCAGAACGGCTGTAACAGTTTCTTCCACGACTTGAGCGGTTGCTCCGACGAAGCTAGAGGTAACAACGACTTGTGGAGGACTGATGTTGGGATACTGCTCCACGGGGAGAGTCGGAATACTGATTAGCCCAGCTAGTGTAATGACGATCGCGCAAACGATCGAGAAAACGGGACGTTTGATGAAGATTTGAGAGAACATAGTCGATTAAATTGCACTTCAAATTCTGGTTTATGATCCAGCAGTAATCGTTGCTCCATCTGATAGCTGTAACAAGCCTGTTGTGGCGATTTGGTCGCCTGGTTTTAATCCTTCTAAAATCTGATACTGGTTGCCTTCGATCGCGCCTAATTTCACGGGACGCTGACGCACCACCAAGCCTGTTTTGTCCTGTTCTGCAACAAAAACAAACGGTTGACCCGCAATCCGAGAAATCGCAACGGTCGGAACTTTCACACCCGATCGCTGTTTCCAAATGACTCTGGCACGAATTGATTTATCAGTCCGAAGTTCACGACTAGGATTGTTCAATCGCGCTTTGATCAAAATAGATTGAGTGTTAGCAGAAACATTCGGTGCAATAAAGAAGACTTCGCTCGTACCAATTTTCTGGCCTTGAGCATCCAGAAGCTCGATCGAGGTTCCAATTTGAACATCACGAGAACGATCCGCAGGAATAGAAATATTGACCTCTAGGTTGGCGTTTTGAGTGATGGTTGCCAATCGAGTACTTGTATCGACAACATCACCCGATTTAACTGGAATCTCCCCGATCGTGCCGTCAAACGGGGCAACAACGGTGAAATTGTCCAATTGAGCAGATTCTTGACGAGTGTTTGCTTGAGCTTGTTGAATGGTGCGTTGAGCGCGAGTAATTGCAGATTGTTGAGCTTCGATTTGAGCATCTACGGCAGCCAATCCCGCTCTAGCAACTTCCAGACGATTCGAGTATTCATCGAGCGTTTGTTGGCTAACGGCTCCAGATTGGCGCAAACTGGCAAAGCGATCGCGCTGTTGTTGGCTAAATCTCAGATTAGCCACTCGCTCTGACCGTTCAGCTTGAAAAGTCCTGAGTGTTGCCTGTGCCGCATCCAATTCTGCTTCTGCCGTTGATACCGCCGCAAGAGAGCCTTGCACGATCGCTTCTTGCTGCACTCTATCAATTTGCAGAATCGGTGTCCCTGCTTTTACCTGATCTCCTGATCGCACAAAAATACGAGCAACTTTACCCGGAACACGCGGCTGCAAATTCACCGATTCTCGCGATTGGAGTTGAGCGACAAACTCAGAGCTATCTCGCACCGTACTCTGTTCAACGGTTGCAAGTCGAACGGAAATTGCTTGAGGTGCGCCAGCTTGTACGGTAGGTTCACCCGAACGACAGGCGCTAAGAAGTGAAATTGCAACGATCGAGAGCAATACTTTATTCAATGGGCAGACGTAGAAAGTCATAGTTCATCTCCCTGATGAGAGAATGCTAATGATGACAGAAACAATCAACTAAACAGCCTTACCAGTTCTTAGACATTAATCTCCGAAATCGCCATGAATATGCGATCGATGCCGCAGCGAGTCCGACGTAGGTTCCAATCCAAATCCCCACACCCGACAAAGGCGTATGAAATCCTAATAGATAGCTTGTCGTCAGACCGACTCCCCAGTAGGCTCCCGTTCCTAGCAGCATTGGGATTCGAGTGTCCTGCAATCCTTGTAGAACGCCATTTGCCGTTCGTTGAATGCTATCGAAAATGAGTCCAAAAGCAGCAACTTTTATCAGCGAAACAGCAATATTCACAGCCTCTAGATTTGCTGGGTTATTCAGGTCAAGATAGAATCCGACAATTTGACGAGGAAAAGTAAACAACAGGATTCCAGTCATCAGCATAAATGTTACTGCCGATCCAAGACTCACGACTGCTGCTTGTTGAATTTGCTTTTTATCTCGTTGTCCGAACCATTGCCCGACTCGAACTGTTGCAGCAAAGGACATTCCTAATGGAACCATGAACAAAACAATTACAGTTTGCTGTGCCACCTGATTTGCTGCCAGGACAGGAGTTCCGAGTGCTCCCATAAAAAAGGTAACGACCGCGTACAATCCATACTCCAAGACAGCAGCAATCCCGATCGGTCCACCGACCCAAAGTAGTTGTTGAACTATCTTCGGCTCCAATCGATGGATTGTTTGAAATAGCGAGTACTGGCGCAGAGGTTTGTGCCAAAGCATATAAACGAGTAACGATACAAACATGATCCAATGAGCACCAATACTCGCGATCGCTAATCCTGTAATTCCCAGTGCTGGAAATCCCAGTTTCCCAAACGCGAGAATATAGTTGCCAACTGCATTAAACAGCGTTGCAGCCAGCACAATGAGCATTACCGGACGCGCCTGCGAAAGTGAAACAATACAGCCTCTCAATGTGGCAAATGCGATCGCGGGAAATAATCCCCAAGCCATTACATTTAAATAGTGATCTGCCAGTGTCACGGTTGTTTCCGCTTGTCCCATCTGACGCATCAATCCATCGAAATGAGCCAGAATTAGCATTCCTGGAATTGACAACACCAACGCGATCCATAAACCTTGACGAGTGAGTTGCCCAATACGTTGTGTTTGTCCAGATCCATAAGCTTCTGCCACCAATGGACTCACACCAGAAATTAATCCCACTCCCGTCATCATGAACGCCATAAACACGATCGTGCCTAATCCACCTGCTGCAAGGACATCTTGCCCTAACCATCCCATCATTACCGTATCGACCAATCCAGTCGCAGCCTGAGCCACCTGAGCGCTTACGAGCGGGATTGCGAGCTTAAGAAATTTTCGGACTTCCGTTTGAACACTGAGCCGACTTGAAATGCCTGTCATAATCTGAACCAAACACTAGGGTGAATAAATTGACCATCAAACTTGCGGAAAACAGAGACAGTGCAAAATGACAGCAATTCAAATCGTGCTGTTTAAAGGTTTAGATAGAGCTAAACAATGAAAACTAAGACTGTAATGTTGCTTGAGTCACGATCGCAGTCATGGCAAATTTAACTGAACTCACGATCGCAGTGCGATGAACTGTCCCTAGAGCTTTCCTCTAGAGCTACAAGAATTGATTCCATTGCCACAGAAGCTTGATTCAATGGGTCAAGGTTGAGCCAGCTTTAAGGCAGTTTCAATGACTTGCGATCGCAACGGATCTCGCAGCGGCGCAAAATCATGTAAATGTGTCAGCCATAAACCATCCATTGCCAACCGAATCATCGTCGCAACTGCTGGATCTAGCCCACTAGAAAGGATCTTCGTGTGGCACTCTTCCCAAAACTCCCGCATGGGCTTTAACAATTCAGGATTCGTAAAGTTTGCAGCCAGGAGATTAAAGTGAAGCTCGTAGTTTTCTTGATCATCGAGCGCTGTAGCTCGGATATAAGCTCTCGCCCAGTGTCCCGGAATTTGAGGATCTGGATCGCTTGCTAGTTCCTGGTTCAAAGCTTCAACAAACTTATCTAACGCTTGCTGAACCATTCCCGCAATTAAGGCTTCCTTGTTGGGAAAATGATGCAGGAGTCCGCCCTTGCTGACACCTGCTTCTGAAGCGACTGCATCTAACGTCAGCGCCTCAACTCCATGTGTAACGACTACTTTGTTCGCAGCCGCCAGCAAATCGCTCGGTTGGATAGACTTTGAGCGAGATCGTTTTGTCGAAACCATGAGCTTCAAACCTACAGATGATAGAACGCTTGCTGAATTTCATCAGGATCATACTTTTTCCCATGAAACAGCAAGACGGAACGCTTGATCGGTGTAACTGATCATCAATTGAATGATATTGCCATCTTTACCTCCCTGATGTTCATTAAATACATCCAAAACCGTCTGGTTGGTCGGAATATCTACAGGATACCGTCTGGTTGGTCGGAAGTCAAGAACAAGATTCTCCGATCGGTTCCAATCCAAACAACTTGCGGCTTTCATTCAAACCCAAGAACCTGCTATCAAAGGCTTTGAAAAGCGCATCCTCAACAGGATGCGCCAATTTTACGACATACCCTCATTCTAAAATTGTGTCATCTGGAGAAATCGGTTTCATCGATCGCAACCCTCATCTTTCTTCCCTATTTTCCTGCATTCAAGAAGAGTTGCTCAGATCAGGCAAAGCGTTATTAAGGAAACTAGGATAGAACAACAGCAATGGACGGGGAACAGTCTGATCCAGAACAACCTAACAAAATTGCTAGGTTAAAATCTACGGTTCTGAGGAGTTTACTCATTTCTCTTTTACAGGTCAATGTTTTTCTGAAGGCAACAGTTCATGGGAAGTCGGCAGTCACCCTGCGAACTGAACGAACAACTAGAATTGCTCCAGTCCTTCCTGAGCGGTCAATCGAGGTCGTGATTCATTTGTAGGAGAACTCTAATGGGAAATGCACGATCGTTGAATGGAACATCGTAACAGTTTGAATCAGGCTAGTTTGATCGAACCCATGACCGTCATTCATCCAACGCAATGGGTTGCTAACTTGTAGCTTCTAATCGATATCCGGGGAGAATGTCTATGCTTCATCATTCATCTCTGAACATTAATCCAATCAGAGAGCAGGAACTGTTGCGAATTCTCCCTTGTATTCCCCGAGCGAGCAGCTTTCAGCTTCACTGGAAACATCTCAACATCGCCTACTATCATCTTCCATCTGTTGATTGTCCTGAGCATACGCTATCGAAACACGTCATTAGTCTCAATCTGGGCAGGTCTGTTCGTCTAGAACGCACGATCGATCATCAAGTCGAAAGCGATCGCTTTTCTGAAGGTGATATCCTCTGCATCAATCCCGCAGGACTTTACCGCACCATTCGCGTGAGTGATCCCTCTCAAATTCTGCATCTGTATTTAGAACCTGAATTTGTCAGTCATTGGAAAGATGCAGCAGCAAGCGGATGGATTCAGTCAATCAAAGCTACAAGTTGCGATCGACTATATCCACGCTCATCTCGATGAAGACCTTTCGATTGGGACTTTAGCGCAACTGGTACAAATCAGTTCCTACTATTTTGTGCGTCTATTCAAACAATCGATGGGGTTAACGCCTCACGCCTACATTGTTCGACAACGGTTAGAACGCGCTAAACAGTTGGTGAAAACGACAAATTTATCGATCGCGGAAATTGCCTACCGTACAGGCTTTTGTCATCAAAGTCGATTCGCAACTGTATTCCGTCAATATCTGCGTATCTCTCCTAGTGCCTATTGAGAGCAGCAGTAACTTTCTATGGATGAGTGCAAGATTCAGCAAGATTCGGGCAAGAAACGGAAAGACATAGCGCGGCGAGTCACTTTAATATTTTCTTAAGCTTTTGCGCAGAACGGTTAGGACGTGAGGGAGCAACAGTTGCTCTAACTTATGCAGGCAATCGAGACAAAGCTGAAGCAGTGGTCGCAACGCTCAAAGGCTTTGGAGTTGATGCACTTGCTATTCAATCGGATATCAGCAACATTGCAGAAACGCGATCGCTGTTTGAAAAAGTAATTCAAGCTTTTGGTCAGGTCGGTATCGTAGTCAACAATGTTGGCGTTTCAGTCTACAAGCCTACTGTCGATATCACTGAGGCTGACTTCGACAAAGTATTCAACACGAATGCGAAAGGAACATTCTTTGCCCTGTAAGCGGCTGCACAGCACTCATCATCGTCTCGAATAATTACTTCAATACTTGCCATCATTCTGACTCCGACCGACTCTAAGATTGACTTGTTGTGATCTTAGCGACTTCTCACATCATCAACCGATTATTTAGAGGTGGACAAAATATAGAACAGCTTCGCTTCGATGCTTTGCAGCCTCGCTTTGCGTCCGCCTCCCCGTGCCCGGTTGCGTTCAGGCTTCGCCGCAATCCGACTGGCTTCATCCGCTTGTTCAAAGCTGGGTAACAAAGCATCAAAGGCTTTGCGATTCAGCCCGGTTAACGCTCGCAGCAATCGGTCTTGGTTCAAGGCGCGTTTAAGATTGAGCATGAGACTGAGTTGACTGATTCTTCAATACATTATCCTCTATTCCCCAGCAACTCTACTATCTACCCAGGCTTGGGCTTCGACTTGCTGAAACAGGCGGCGAAAAGTGGACGATGAAGGCAGCAGTTTGGTATCGGGTTCCAACTTCAGTAACGAGCCGATCTGTTTTAATTGTTCTATGAGGGTCATGGACTGATAGGTATTGTGATTTCAGTCCATCCTCATTTTCTTTCACTCACAATGAAACTACCCTGCCAGATCCCCCAGAATGGGGTAGGGCAGATTCTCTAAAGGAAGTGAAATCTCTGTAGTCCTATAAGTTCGTTGAGCATCAAAATATCAGCAACAGAACAATGCAGGTTCTAGAAATTTTCTTCTACTAGAGAATCAACCCTACTCAGAATGGGGGACTTAGGGGCTGAAGCCGATTCAACCGAAGCAAAAACGACTTGTGTATACACAGTAGAACTTGGGGGCTGGGGGCTTTCTAGAAGCGTCCTGACTGAAATAATTGCGCCTATATTTTCTCAAATTTCATCCTTCTATAGGCAGACTTGGAAATCTAGATGTATAATCAGCGAACCCTACCCGGTTGATGCTAGAACGCTCAAGACCCGGATGATTTGGACGTTCTAGCGAATTCGTCCTTCATGTTCTAAATTCTATGAATCAAACCCGCATTTGGAATGTTGTGTTGGTTGGTTTGTTTTGGTGGCTGACGCTGCAAGCTCCAAGTTTAAGCGAGCCGCAAGGTGCTTCTCATGAATCTGCAAAAATTGAAATTGCCCGAATTCGATCGGGTGTGTTGCCTGGAGTGATTATTGGTGGACATCACGAAGGCTGGCTAAATATTGTTCAACAGCGCTACACCGCATCGAGTGAACGGGACGATCGCTTTGAAGAATCGGCTCGGTATCTAATCGAAGATGAATTGGTGCAAGCGGGATTGAATGTTGCGCGATCGCAGCCGAGTTCTGTGTTTGAAGAAGCGGTGAATGATACGGAACCCGGACGATTTTTGATCGGTGGCACGATGACGAAGGCGCGATTGAATTCGTATCAATCCTGGTTTAAAGGCGATCGAACTCAGGATGAACGGACGATCCGATGGGAATTGTTCGATCGACATCGTGCAAAAGTAGTCTATCGCCAGGAAGTTGCTGGAAATGCTGAGGCAGAAGGGATTGATAATCCAGCCGCAACTTATGAAGCGATCCGAGCAAGCATTAAACAACTTTTGACAGAACCGACCTTTTTAGCGGCATTAAATTCACCAGGAGCGGAAACGGTGAGTCCTGCTCGATATGAAGTGGCAGCTTTGGCAGTCTCGGATCAGCCGATGTCGATCGCGCAATTAACCGGGCGCAGTGTTTCTTCGATCGTGCGAATTCGGACGAGCAGTGGTCGGGGTAGTGGATTTTTGATTGACTCTTCTGGGTTGGTGATTACCAATCATCATGTGGTGGGTTCTGCATTTACGGTGAATGTGGATTTGTATGATGGCAGTACACGAATTGGGCGAGTGTTACGGCGTGATCCAGAACTGGATGCGGCTTTGGTGCAATTGGAAGGAGGCACAATAGATATTTCTGGATTGCCAGTGTGTCAAACCAATGCAGTTCGAGTTGGGGAATCGGTGATTGCGATCGGCAATCCTTTATCACTGTCAAACAGTGTGACTCAGGGGATTGTGAGCGGATTTCGATTAGATGGCGATCGACGGTTGATTCAAACCGATACTGCGATCAATCCTGGAAATAGCGGCGGACCATTGATGAATCGACAAGGTGCAGTGATTGGAATTGTGACCGAGAAGATTGCAAGTAAAGGGATTGAAGGACTGGGATTTGCATTACCGATCGATCAGGTTCTACATCGCTTGAATGTTGAGGTAAAAGGTGATCAAACCAAAACGGATCATTGTGGAAATCCAATGATGGCGATCGCATCTTGAGCAGGTTTGAGAAGGATAAAAAGCGGCTTTGCTGCGGTGCGAGTCCGCCCGGAAATGAATCTCCGGGCTAATGGAGGAAACCCCGCTGAAGCGGGCTAAGAGAGCAACACGGAGTTCTTAGCCCAGTTTAGTGGGCTTCCCCCGATTAGCCCGGAGATTCATTTCCGGGCGGGTGAATGCGATGAATGATTGCTTTTCAAACATCCTCTTAACTGAACGGTAAAAGGTTAGATTAAGACAGCTTCGAGCGGTAAAGACGCGAACCACAAAGCACTTAATGTTTGCACCACGCTTCGCGTCTCTTTTAACTTTCGTTAGTTGAAATCGAATCAATCGCCGCCACCGTCTCCGGTCGCTGCTTTCTGTGCTGCAAATCGTTCCTTAAATTTCCGCTGTTGAACATTGTGATCAATGATCGGCTTTGGATAGCCTGCTCGATCGCGTTCCTCCGGTGAAATATTGCCCGAAATCAAATCTGCCGTTTCCACGTGCCGCAATTCAGGCAAAAACTCCCGAATATATTCCGCATCTGCATCAAACTTTTTCGCCTGACTGGTCGGATTAAAGATCCTCAACGGTTTCGGGTCCATTCCGCTCGATGTACTCCACTGCCAGCCACCATTGTTAGAAGACAAATCGCCATCATACAATCGCTGCATAAAGTACTTTTCACCCAAGCGATAATCTACGAACAAATCCTTGGTGAGAAAGCTTGCCGTAATCATCCGAGAGCGATTGTGCATCCAAGCCGTTTCATTCATCTGACGAATTGCAGCATCAATGATCGGGAATCCCGTTCGCCCTTCGCACCAAGCCTGAAAATATTGCTCGTTATTGTCCCAGGGAAAATCTTTCAAAACCTTGCGATAAGCACCATCCGCAAGTTCAGGAAAGTGATACATTGCGTGTTGATAAAATTCACGCCAAGCAATTTCCTGACGATAAACGCGAATATCATCCGTATCGCCTCGATGTGCCGCATCCTCGATCGCGCTCCAAACGGTTCGCACTCCGATCACGCCAAACTTTAGAGCCGCACTGAGCAACGAAGTTCCAGGATGAGCCGGAAAATTTCGCTCTCCCTGATAGGAATAGATTGCATTCGAGCAGAATTCCTCTAATCGTTCTTGTGCTGCTTTTTCACCCGGATCAAGCACCAAAGGATTGTCCCAAACATAGCCCAGTTCTTTTGCAGAGGGGAGCGGAATCAATCCTTCTGCCTGTTCTCGCTCGGAATCGGTCAATCCTTCTACACCTGCTAAATCTGGAGGAGGAGCGGTCTTTTTCTGAAGGCTCCAATTCTTCCAGAACGGTGAATAAACCGTATAAGGCGAACCTGATCCCGATTTGATTTCTTCAGGTGAGTGCATTAACTGAGACCAAAACGTTTGCGTTTCGATTCCCATTGCATTCAATGAAGCAGTCACAGTTTGATCGCGATCGCGTCCATACGGTTCCACATCTTCATTCAGGAAAACTGCTTTTGCATTCAGCGATCGAGCTAATTTCGGAATGCCTTCTTTCGGATCAGCCTGAATAATCAGTAACTCGCTTCCCGCTGCTTTATAGCGCTCTTGCAACGATTCGAGACTTCCGATCAAATATTTTACTCGTGCAGGTGCAACATCATCTCGATCGAGAATCAACGGATCAAGACAAAAGACCCCGACAATTTTATTCGATCGTTCTTTTGCCGCAGCCAAACCCAAATTGTCCGAAATCCGCAGATCTCGACGATGCCAAAACAAAATTAAATCAGCCATAACTTAAGAATCAACCAACAGTGGACGTGCCAATAAGAAGCTCGAAATCGACTTAGAATCTGCAATATCTCCAGCGTAGATCGCAGATTCAACTTCTTGCGGAGTCATTAACACTGTCTCAATATCTTCGTCTTCATCTTGAGCGGGCGGATTCTCAACAGGAGTCGCTTCTGTCGCCAAAAACGCATAGATCACCTCATCCGAATAGCCCGGAGCTAAAAAGAACTCTCCCAGCTTTTTCCAATTCTCTGAAGCGTAGCCCGTTTCTTCCTGAACTTCTCGTTGTACGGTTTCGAGCGGATCTTCGCCTTGCTCTAATGTTCCCGCCGGAAATTCATATAACCTCCGCTGTACCGCGAACCGATACTGTTTCACCAGCACTAACTTGCCATCGGTTGTTACGGGGATCACTAACGCGCCGCCCGGATGTCGAATACATTCCCAGTCGCCTTCTGATTTGTTCGGCAATCTAAGGTTATTGACTTCAAAGTTAAACTTCCGTCCTTTGTACAAAAGACGCTGTTTGAGCAGTTGGGGAGGTTCTGATCCGAGGCGCATGACTCTGACAACAGTGAAGGGTAAAAAGAGACTTAGAGCTTTCTCACATCCGAAGCATCAACGGTTTGAAGCAGTTCAGCGATCGAACAATTCAATACCGGATGTTTCCAGTCGGGGGCAATCTCCGCCAATGGCACGAGGACAAAAGCGCGATCGCTCATCCGAGGATGGGGAATCTCAAGCGTCTCGGTTTGGAATACTACATCATCGACGAGGAGGATATCTAAGTCAAGAGTACGAGCATCCCATCTTTGATATCGCACCCGCCCAAATTCGGCTTCAAGCTGCTGAAGTTTCGTCAATAGCTCTAAAGGCTCTAGTTCGGTCTCAAGAATTGCTGCACCATTGATGTAATCTGGCTGAGAAGAACTACCCGGAAGCGTCACAGCTTTGGTTTGATACCAGGACGATCGAGCAATAATATTCTCGAATCGATTGAGTGCAGATTCTAGAATTGTTCGAGAATCGCCTAAATTACTGCCAAGCGCGATCGCATATTTCATCAGATGATCCTGTAAAACTTCCCTGCTATAGTCAAGAGTATCGCCGCACTCTGGACAAGCTGATGGTACATCCTGCATTCACCGAGATTACCGATGAAGAACTGATGCAAATGAGTTCTAAAAATCCTGAACTGCGATTTGAGCGTAACGCAGACGGGAGTTTAGTCACAATGCCACCAACTGGGGGAATTTCAGGAAATCGAGAGATCAAAGCAGGTGCTTATCTTCTAATTCATGTTGAGAAAAATGATTTAGGCGATGTTTTCAGTGCTAGTACTGGATTTCGATTATCAAATACTGCGGTTCGATCGCCAGATGCTGCATTTGTTGCGAAAGGTCGCTTACCCGAAGATTGGGATCAACAAGAGGACGAATTCATTTCAGTTGTGCCGGATTTTGTGATCGAGATTCGCTCTAAATCTGATTCGCTTGAAGGCTTGAAAGAAAAGATGCAGGAATATATCGAGAATGGGGTGAAATTGGGATGGTTAATCGATCGACAAAATAAAACGGCTTATGTCTATCGTGCAGATGGTTCGATCACACAATATCCTGAGTCAGCAACTTTAAGCGGTGAAGATGTTGTTCCAGGATTTACTTTAGCGTTGAAAATCTTGCTGTAACGGAAAGACGATCGACAAATCTAACCACAATTCCTCAAACTCAGGCAGCTTTACCTGCTCATTTGGTAAAGCAATTCGTTTCACTCGATAACCGAATTCGGATGCCGATTTTTGATAGGGTTCGCTGTACATTTCTAAAACTCGATCGATCAAATTAAAGATCCAATAATCTTTGATTCCGTTTTCTGCATACAGTTCTAACTTTGTCTCCTGGTCATACGTCAAAGACGAGTCCGAAATCTCGATCACTAGCAAGATAGCTTCTGGGCGAGGATGTCCGGAGAGATAATCATCAGGACGATTCTGAACGATCGCTAAATCGGGTTCTGGTTCACTATTCTTTGTTAAAGTGATCGGTGATTGATTTTGTAGCGTTGCCTGATCATTCAGCAAAGTGATGAATTGACGAATCAACCGAGTATTGCAGACTGAATGCGCTTTGCTTTTAGCACTCTTGTGAAACAACAGTCCTCGAATCAGTTCAACGCGATCGTCTTCCTGGAAAAATCCCAACTCGGTTAAGCGGTGATATTCCTCGATCGTGAACCGTTTCGGCATCGGTACATTCATCGCACAGCAAGCCTCGCGTACTCCTTGCATTTTAATGCAAAAAACCCTCCAAGCAGAGTTGGAGGGCAAACACACACAATGTTTAGAACTATTTCACGAACAGCATTTCTTGATAGGTCGGCAAGAGCCACAGATCATCAGCAATCTCAGCTTCAAGTGCATCCGCATACTCGCGCACCTTATCCATCAAAGGACGAATCGTTTGAGCGCAGTACTGCATGTGCTCTTCAACCGTCTCAAAATCGTGCAGGGTCATTGCTCCACTGAGCTTACTGACGTTATCCATCATCGATTGAATCAGTGTTGCGACTTTCTCAGCCGTTTCTTTATCAAGCGAAAGTCCGATACTGCTCACCGTTGCGATCGCACTTCCCAAATCAGATAAGTAGCGCACTGCTGCGGGATAAATGATCGTCTTCGCCATGCTCACGACTAATTTCGCTTCAACCTCGATCGATTGAATATACTGCTCTGCATAGACATCGAAGCGGCTTTCGAGTTCAACTGGCGTGAGAATTCCCAGTCGATCGAACAATTCCTCGATTTCTGATTGCTTCAAGACAGGTAAAGCATCCGCAGTCGTTCGCAAATTCGGTAAGCCTCGCTCTTCGACCGCCATCTTGTGCCATTCTTCAGAGTAGCCATCACCACCGAAGATCACCGCACTGTGATTGTCCATCACCTCTTTGAGAACGATGAACACTGCAACACCTAATTCAGTGCCTTTTGCAAGTTCAGCCTCCAGTTTGTCTCCGACCCAAGTTAGCGAGTCTGCCAAAATCGTGTTCATCGCCACTAAGGGACCCGAAACCGATTGTCCAGAGCCAACTGCGCGGAATTCAAAACGGTTTCCGGTGAACGCAAATGGAGAAGTCCGATTACGATCGCCTGGATCTTTCACAAACACAGGCAAAGTATCAACGCCCAAATCCATCATTCCACCATGTGATGAATCCATCACTTCACCCTTAGCAATCTTCTCGAATACTTCCTCTAGCTGTGTTCCAAGGTAGACGGAAATGATTGCAGGTGGAGCTTCATTTGCGCCCAGACGATGATCATTACTTGCAGTTGCGACGACTGCTCGTAACAATGCACCATACTTGTGTACACCTCGAATCACTGCACCACAGAACAATAGAAACTGTAGATTCTTGTGAGGAGTATCACCGGGATCAAGTAAGTTGCCTTGGGTTGGATTTCCGACTGACCAGTTCACGTGCTTTCCAGAACCATTCACACCTGCAAACGGTTTCTCATGCAGCAAACACATAAAGCCATGTTTCTTGGCAGTGGTTTTCAGAATGGTCATGATCAACTGTTGGTGATCACTAGCAACGTTTGCTGCTTCAAAAAATGGTGCGATTTCAAACTGTCCCGGAGCGACTTCGTTGTGCCTCGTTTTTGCAGGAATACCAAGCCGATAAAGCCTTTCTTCCACGTCTTGCATGAACACTTGAACGCGCTCTGGAATTGCTCCAAAGTAATGATCATCAAATTGCTGACCTTTGGCGGGAGACTTCCCAAACAAAGTGCGACCTGTGAGCAATAAATCAGGGCGATTGTGAGCAAAATTAGCATCCACTAAGAAATACTCTTGTTCAGCACCACAGCTTGAATTGACAGGAGCAACATCGGTGTAGCCCAACTGTTTGAGAACACGAGTTGCCGCTTTGTTCATTGCGGAAATCGATCGTAATAATGGCGTTTTCTTATCAAGCGCTTCCCCTGTCCAAGAAACGAACACGGTTGGAATGCACAAAGTCACACCATTGTCCGTTTCCATCACATAAGCTGGACTGGTCACATCCCAAGCGGTGTAACCCCGCGCTGCATTCGTCGCTCTCAATCCACCATTCGGAAAAGATGAGCCATCCGGTTCCCCTTGTACAAGGACTTTTCCGGTGAACTCAGAAATCACAGAACCATCACTTTGAACTGAGATAAATCCATCGTGTTTTTCTGCCGTTGCATTGGTTAACGGGTAAAACACGTGAGCATAGTACAATGCACCTTTTGAAATTGCCCAGTCTTTCATTGAAGCCGCAACAATCCCTGCAACAGAGACATCAAGTTTACCGCCTGTTTTGATTGTCTGCTGCACTGATTTGAACACATCTTTGGGCAAGCAAGCCTGCATTTTACTCAGCGTAAAGACATCTGTTGCCCAGATCGCTTCAAGCCGTGAAGGAACTCTGGGCGGTAACGGAGTCCGATCGATCACTTGCTGGATTGCTTTCACTCTCAATTCATGGGTCATAAAAAACTTCCTCAAACTTAGTAAACAGATGGGACAAAAAACTGTTCATTCCGGGGCGGGCGAACATAGTCATCTGGAGCAATCCGACGGGGCGGTAACTCCATTGCTTCTGGAGTCATGTCGGTGTAGGGCACTTTACTCAAAAGATGGCTAATACAGTTCAATCGAGCACGCTTCTTATCATTCGCTTCCACTGTGAACCACGGAGCTTCAGGAATGTTAGTGGAGGCGAACATGGCATCTTTGGCTTTGGAGAATTCCACCCAGCGATCGCGGGATTCCAAGTCCATCGGACTGAGCTTCCATCGACGAGCGGGATCAATCGTACGAGACTGAAATCGCCGCTCTTGCTCATCGTCGCTGACTGAGAACCAGTATTTCAGCAGCAAAATTCCCGATCGTACTAACATTCGCTCGAATTCAGGACAGGACTGCATAAACTCTTTGTACTGCTCATCGGTACAGAATCCCATCACGTGTTCGACTCCGGCGCGGTTGTACCAACTGCGATCGAACAATACAATCTCACCCGCAGCAGGTAAATGCTCAACATAGCGTTGAAAGTACCACTGCGTTTTTTCTCGATCGGATGGAGTCCCAAGCGCTACGACTCGACAGCCACGAGGATTCAGCGGTTCGGCAATTCGCTTGATAGTGCCGCCTTTTCCAGCCGCATCGCGTCCCTCAAACAGAATCACCAGACGATATCCAGTGTGCTTGACCCAGTACTGCATTTTTACCAGTTCAGCTTGTATGCGTCCTAACTCAGCCTCGTAAGCTTTGGAATTTAGCTTTTTCTGTTCAGGCGGTTCAAGCTCAGTGTTTTGACTTTCGCTCAGTGGGGAAATGAGTTGTTTTTTATGTTTCTTGTGTTTTTTGTGATGTTTCTCCTCAAACGATCGAGCGTTTTCTTGATCTGAACTATTCCCATTGTGCGAGGAGCGTTCCATATACGAAACTCCGATTGAAAGTGAAAAGGTAGGGGGAGCAGAAAACATCGTCTCCCTTTCTACCGCCTTCCGTTTAGGAAAGGTCTGACAAGGGGATGCAAACGAGCAAGCTGATTCTGCTTACCCAGTAACGAAAGCTCTAGCGACCCCGATCGGGGAAACTTTCATCGATCGAGCAAGCTTCTTTCACTTGCCAGAGAGCGCTTCTCAGACACAGCTAGAGGCTACAGTCTGACACTAGATTCCACAGATGTAACGAGTAACAATCCTCAAAATCCTAGCCTTCAAAGTTTTGATACTGTCGAAGGTTTTTCCACTCGACTCATAGTAGGAATAGGAGACTGAGTTGTTTGTATCACAAATCACTATTCTTAAGAAAAACTGAAAATTTCTCATAAGTTTATGGTTTAAGTGGGGTTCGTAATCATTGACACTAAGAGGGTGTTTGAAAAGTATAAAAAGCGGCTTTGCTGCGTTGCCAGTCCGCCCGGAAATGAATCTCCGGGCTAATGGAAGAAACCCCGCTGAAGCGGGCTAGGAGCGCAATTCGGAGTTCTTAGCCCAGTTTAGTGGGCTTCCCCCGATTAGCCCGGAGATTCATTTCCGGGCGGGTGAATGCGATGAACGATTATTCCTCAAACACCCTCTTAGAGGGTGTTTGAAAAATATAGAAAGACTCTTCGCTGCAATTGCGTTCCGCCCGTGATTTCCAATCACGGTCTATCGGAGAAAGTCCACTAAAGGGGACTGAAAGCCAATCGTCATCTACTCTTCAGTCTGTTTCAACAGACTTTGTTCCGATAGCCCCGAATTCCATTCGAGGGGTGATTGAGGCGATGAACGATGACTTTTCAAACACCCTCTTAGACTTAGAGTAGTGCGGTTTGCGTAGTAGATTTCTGACACGTAGAGATCCGATCGTATTCAACAACATTTGAGGAAATTAATTGTTCAAAAAAGCAACTTAAGAAAGCAATCAGTCCCTTTAACTACTATTGTCACTATTTATTTATTCATTGATCGACTTTGCAAAATCCCAGAGTTTGGAAATATTGTACTGCACATCATTCAGCCAAATGATCCTGTTAGAGTCACTTCGGCATTTGATAGAGTGCTAGGGTGATGCTCCCTCTCAATCGATCGTGTTTACCTCTGACTATCCCAAGCCTGTCTATCAAGTTGGAGGCAGCCTACCGCCTCAATCAGCAAGTTACGTGTATCGGCAAGCCGATCTCTATCTCTTTCAAGCGCTACGACAGAGAGAATTTTGCTATGTTCTCAATGCCCGACAAATGGGAAAATCGAGCTTGCGGGTTCAAACCGCACTGCGATTGCAATCGGAAGGAATGAGCTGCGTCACGATCGATTTAACCGAAATTGGAACGCAACACATCACGATCGACCAATGGTATGCCACGATCGCAGCTTCTCTGGTCAAGCGCTTTCAACTCAGAGTTTCGCTTTCTCAGTGGTGGAATGCTCAGGCGCATCTCTCACAAGTGAATCGGTTGGGCGAATTTATCGAAACGGTTCTACTCGCGCAAGTTCACGAATCGATCGTCATTTTCATTGATGAAATCGATAGCGTTCTCAGTCTCAAATTCTCCACCGATGACTTCTTTGCATTGATTCGGACTTGTTTCAATAAGCGATCGGACAATCCGAGTTATCAGCGGCTTACATTTTGTCTCATTGGAGTGACAACACCGAGTGATCTGATTGCCGATCGAACTCGAACTCCGTTTAATATCGGACAAGCGATCGCGCTTCAGGGTTTTCAGTGGGCAGAAACTTCGCCACTCCTGCGAGGATTGCTCAATTTTCCGCATCCTGAAATCATCTTGCAGCGAATTCTCGATTGGACTGGGGGACAACCCTTTCTCACTCAAAAGCTCTGCAATCTTGTTCAAAATACATATCCGCCTGATAGTAAGGTTGATTTGCTGCAATGGATTGATCAACTGGTACAAACTCAGGTGTTACAGCATTGGGAAAGTCAAGATGAACCCGAACACTTAAGAACGATCCGCGATCGCTTATTGTTGCGAGAACAATGGGCAGGGCGATTACTCGGACTCTATCAGCGTCTTTTGCAGAATCAAGGACTCGAAAGCGATGACAGCTTAGAGCAGACTGAACTGACTCTTACAGGTTTAGTTGAAAAGAGACAGGGAACTTTGCAAGTTAAAAATCGGATTTATCAAGAGATTTTTACTTTGGACTGGGTGAACCAACAGTTAGGTAGATTGCGCCCCTATTCAGAGACGTTTAATGCTTGGATGAATTCTGAGCAAATGGATGAATCTCGATTGCTACGGGGACAAGCGCTGATCGATGCTCAACAATGGAGCCAGGGAAAGCATTTGAGCGATCTAGACTATTGGTTTCTTTCAGCCAGTGAACAATACGATCGACGAGAAGTTCAACACGCTTTAGAAGCTTCCAGAGCCACAGAAATTCAGGCTCGATTCGTGCAAGAACGTAGAATTGTGAAATTGCAGCGGATGTTGCTTGGAAGTTTAGGCGGACTTGCTGCGATCGCGCTTGCAATGAGTGGAGTTGCCTTTCAACAATATCGCGAAGCAAAACTGAGTGAAATTAGAGCCTTAGCTTCTTCGTCGATCGGTCTATTTGCATCCGATCGACAATTAGACGCGATGATTGATGCGATCAAAGCTCAACGGCAATTACAAACGCTCGATCGAGTTCCTGCTCAACTGGTGGCGCAAGTCGAATCTGCTCTGCGGCAAACTGTGTACGGCAACAATGAATTCAATCGCTTAATCGGGCATCAAGGTGCTGTTCTGAGTGTTGCAATTAGTTCAGATAGTTCGATTGTTGTCACAGGCAGCAATGATAAAACTGTAAAAATCTGGAACCGAGATGGCGCATTGCTAAGAACGCTTCAACATTCTGCGACTGTGCATCGAGTGGCAATTAGCTCTGATAGTTCTACGATCGTCACTGGTAGCTTAGATGGAACAGTCAATGTTTGGAAAACAGATGGCACTCGATTAAAAATAATTCAGGCACATCAAGCTCCGGTCTGGGGCATTGCGATTAGTCCTGATGGTCGCTCCATTGCTTCCGCGAGTGGTGACAAGACCGTGAAAGTTTGGGCATTGGATGGAAGCTTGAAAGCAACGTTACGCGGACATTCAAAGGCGGTTTGGAATGCTGCATTTAGCCCAGACGGTCAAACGATCGCGTCCGCAGGAGTAGATCAAACGATTAAACTCTGGACGGTGAGCGGGAAGTTACTCAAAACCCTGTCAGGGCATCAAGGCGCTGTCTGGGATGTCGCGTTTTGCCCACAGAAGAATCTGATTGTTTCTGTGAGTAGCGATCGTACTGCAAAAGTCTGGAATTCAGACGGGAACTTAGTGAGAACCCTACAAGGAGAACGCCCGATGATCGGTGTAACTTGTAGTTTGAATGGTCACTACATTGCCACCAGTGGAACAGATAATATGGTGAGTCTGTGGAAATCAGATGGAACCTTTGTTCGACATCTGAAACGACACAATGCTGTGATTCGAGATGTGGCTTTGAGCGCGGATGGTCTGATGTTAGCGTCTGCAAGTGATGACGGTACAGTGAAGCTCTGGCGGCAAAATCAATACCTGCTGAAACCGCTCCACGGTCATCAGGATGTGATCTGGGAAGTAGCAACGAGTCCGAACGGAAAATGGATTGCAACCGTAAGCGGAGATGGCACTCTGAAACTTTGGACTTCCAATGGCACATTGCTTCAAACAATCCAGGGACAAGACGCTGGATTTCGGACCGTTACTTTTAGCGCAGATAGCCGCATTCTCGTCACCGGAGATATGAATCGGACTGTCCAAGTTTGGCAGTTGAGTGAACCTTTTGCGATTCGGCAGATCCGAACGTTCAATGGGCATGAAGCGAGCGTGTACGGTGTGGCAGTCAGTCCCGATGGAAACACGATCGCGTCCGCAGGTGACGATCGCACAATCCGAATTTGGACGATCGAGGGAAAGCCAATTCGTAAATTCACCGCACACGATGAGCGAATCTGGAAGCTTGCGTTTAATTCAGCGGGAACGACGATCGCATCTGCGAGTGAGGATGGCTCGGTGAAACTTTGGACAACTGAGGGAAAAGCGATCGCAACTTTACCCGGACAAGGAGCGGTCTGGGGCACTGCGATTAGTCCCGATGGAACGATGATTGCGTCTGCCAGTCGAGATGACACGCTGAAATTATGGCGACCCGATGGAAGGTTGATCAAAACGATTCCAGCCCAGAGTCGGGGATTGACGCGAGTGGCATTTAGCCCGGATGGGAAAACGATCGCAACGGCGGGAATTGACAATACGGTAAAGCTCTGGAGTGCGACTGGAGCGCTATTAAGAACTCTACCGGGTCATCGGGGCATCGTCGTTAGTCTGGCGTTTAGTGCAGACGGTCTCCATCTGGCTTCAGGCGGCGACGATGGCATGGTGATTCTTTGGGATTTGCAGAAAATTCGATCGCTTGATCCGATCGTTTACGCCTGTGATTGGGTTGGAGATTATTTGCAAACCAATGTTGAAATGGAAGAACATCGCCATCTTTGTCAGTTTTAACTACCGAACCTCTGTTTCGCCTGATCATAAATTTCAGGTGTAATCTGCGTGGCTCCCATTTCTTGAGCGAATTTTTCAATCTTTTTCCGGGCTGCCGGACGCACAAAGAAAGGAATCTCTTTTAATTTTGCTTCTGCTTCAGAAGTCCATTCGATCGATTGACTCATCTTGTTCCCTCTGGTGAATCAGTTCTTTCTAAGAACATACAATTGTTCTTGCTTCCAAGGAAGCCATCGTCTGAAAAAATATTGCTGCTCGATTTCATATCCAGCTTGAGGCACAAAGCTTACAGTATAGGAATACTTTCTGCCAGTTTCTATCCAGGTTGCCCAGAGACAATCAAAATCTGCCCAAGCTGCAACTTTGGGTCGAGGCTGGATTCGATACTTAGAACTACAAGTTTCTAATCGATTGCCAAAGTGCCAACCATTAAACTCGAAACCGCCATTAATTTGTTCCGGTGAAATCCCTTTGTCTTGTACTAAGCCGTTGAGTGCTTGCCATCGCACTCGGTTCCAGGTCAGATAGTCGTGAGATCCAGCGATCGAGAACCCAGAAAAACCGATTAGAAAAATCAGCGAGATTGCAGTTAATCTTCTAGAAAGCGCTTGTTCTGAAACTAAGAGTATCAGCACTGGAATGAGAAAGATTAGATAGCGATCGAACCAGTAGTTGAGGTTTAATCCTGCGATCGCACCCCAGTAAAGCGCAATCACAGACAATGCAAAGACCAGAAGCCAATTCGCGGTTCTAACACTCCTCAACAGTGCTGCAAGCAAAACGCTGATCAACATACCCGCACTGACACAACCCGCGATCGTCATCAGCTTCCAGAAGTATCCGATCGCGCTCTGCGTCTGTACATTCAAAGAATCATAGCCCTTTAATGCCTGAGTTCCTAAGTTGTAAGTTTGTAGAATATTACCTGCAAGTGGCATCTGTTGATCATGGAGAACAAGCATGAACCCGATGCCTATCATGAGAAGAAGCACCAAGCGTCTTGAAGAGGATTTGAGCCAAACGGGAAAGTCAATCACCAAAAAAGGAGCGAGGAACAAGCCTAAGTAAACAGACATGATCCCAATATTCGTCACGTAAGTTTGAAGCGTGTTTCCTTGGACAAAGGTTTCTTGTAAGCTCTGAATTTGCAAACCATACAAAATTGGAGTGTTATCCGTTACTTTCAGCCAGTGAGAGTAAGCGAATTGTGCCGTGAATCCTAAAAAAGCAGGTAAGAAAGCAAATCGAACGGTGCGGAAGTTAAAGCCTTTTTTCGCGATCGCTGCAACTCCAAACCCAATCAGCACCACGATTCCAGACTGCCGATTCAGCACCGAAACTAAAGAGAGCAGCGTCCCTAAAACCAGTGCAAGCCTTGAATCAGTTCTCAGTGCGCGAATCAGAAAGTAGAGAGACGCGATCGCAAATGCAAACGAAGGCACATCGCTATTAAACGAATGAGCAGCAACAAAGTAGATTGGATTAAATGCAACGACGAGAGCACCAAACAAGGACAGTTCAGGAGTCGCTTTCGTTTCTCTCAACAATCCATAAGTCGAGAGCGCTCCAACCAGTCCTAAGACTAACGCTGAAATCCGCAGGGCTGTGAATGAAAAGCCGAAGGGCAGACAGAACAGCGTTCCCCAAATGACTTGAGACAAGAGATTGGTCGCGGTCCAGTCTGACAATTGGTAAGTTCCAGTTTCCAGAAGTTGCTGAACGGTCCAACCGTAAGCCCAGTCATCATTGAGAGGGAAGTTACCGATCGGATTGGCGACAGCGATCGCGCTAATCCAGAGACTACTGATGATAAGAAGATAGACCCAATCAGTTCGTGCGCTCATGTTTTGAAATCCGCTGGTATTTCCTTCTGAAGCGTGGATCAACGATCGTTTTCAGCCAAAGCCGAAACAAGACTTGCCAGTATCCCCCTCCTACTTTGACTAATCGAAATGAAGACACTCCCATGTCGGGTGTGCGATTAATCCAGGAAATCGGAACTTCTTTCACCGAATAGCCCATTAACAGCGGTTGAAGACCTGTTTCAGCATTGATCGCAAATCCGGGCTGTGTGAGTTGTAGCTGCTCGACGACTTCCCGCCGCATCAGCTTCAAATTATTAGTTAAATCCCGAATATCACTGCCCAGAAACAAAAACCGAGCGAGGAAATGAAAGCCCCGATTGGCAAGAATTTTCTGAATCGGATAGTTCAACAACACACTATGGCGAGAAAAGCGACTTCCCACGACGACATCATAGTTCTGTGCTGCTGCATCAAATAGATCTCGAAGCTCAGGTAACAGATGCTGAAAATCACAGTCCATTGAGAGAACATACTGACCTGTGGCAACTCGATACCCTTCTGCGATCGCTCGACCCACTCCATTCGGGGGTGTCCGATACACAGGTTTAATCGTTGAATCAGTTTCAGCAAGTTGCTGCAAAATCATCCCTGTGCGGTCTTTGCTGTTGTCATCGACTGGAATAATTTCATGAATATAGTCGCCGTAAAGCTCCTGAAGCAGCGTGATCAAGGGTTGAATGTTCATTTCCTCGTTGTGGCAAGGAATGACGATCGACACTGCTTTTCGCAGCGATTCATATTCACACAGGGATTGATTGGGGCGGGGAACGATTCGAGGCGGCTTTTGAGCATGAACGAGGATTGACCCTGCAAACGTTTGCAGAATGGGTGTATTCTCCAGCAGAATAGATAGATTTCGCAAAAACCAGATTAAAGGACGATTGAGCGGCGGATAAACGAAGTCATTGAAAATCGCAAAAACCCGAATAAAGCCCAATTCAGAAATTAACTCATACAGCTTCGGACGACTGATCAAGTGACGCGGATCTTTTTGTCCTGACCACTGAGAGAGCAAGCGTCTAAATCGCAGTACCGGATTCCAGGGATTGCTTTCGTAAAAGAGAATTTGTCCACCGGGTTTTAGAAGTTCGTGTACATTTTGCAGAAACCAGGCGCAGTTCTCCGCATCGAGCAAATCCATCGCCACAACGTAGTCAAATTGCTGTCCTTCGAGGGCTTCAGGTTCAAGCGTCGCATTGACAAATCGAACTGAACCTGGACGCGGTTCTGGCGCGTTCATCTCAGCGTTAAACGTCACTGCCGTAATCGGATTTTCTCCGCGAGACACTTGCGCTAAGGATTGAGTAAATAAACCGCACCCACAGCCCAACTCCAGAATTGTTTGTCCCGGCAGCAAGTGAACCATGTGTCGAAACGATTGCGCTCTCCACAATAGTCGATCGCGGTATATCGGATCGCGTTTGAGCCAATAGCGATCGCGGTACTGCTCTCGGATACCGAGCGTTCTGATTTCTGGTGCGATCGCGGATTGTGCCACCCTGAAAGGACTAAACAAACTCATCATGATTTTTTAACAGCGAGAGAGTTCTTGCGAGGAGAACGTCGATCGCAAGAATACGCAGACTTTATCATCTGTCGGGTTAACTTGTAGCGTGATTATACAGAACTCTGAAAGGTGAAACCCCGACAATTGTAAGAAACAGAACCTGCAAAAAACAGAACCGTGATTAGAATATTTTGCAACAGCTTGAATTCAGGTTTAATTCTTGATCCCGAAGACTTTTCCTTGACTTTGAGGGCGCGATCGTGAAGCTCGCTACAAGAATGGAACAGGAAGGTCGTATTCTAAGCAAAGGCAAAAATTGATTTGCTCAACAATACCATCTTGTTCACTACCGAGTTGACACTATGATTGATGCCCTAGACACCGCGATCGGATCGATTCGTGCCCGTGAAATTCTCGATTCCAGAGGTCGTCCGACGATCGAAGCTGAAGTGATGCTTGCCAATGGTGCGTATGGATTGGCTCAAGTTCCGAGTGGAGCTTCGACCGGAAGTTTTGAGGCGCACGAACTCCGCGATGATGATACCAGCCGCTACGGAGGCAAAGGAGTCCTCAAAGCGGTGGAAAATGTTGAGAAGATTCTCACGCCGAAGTTGCTTGGATTAGATGCGATTAATCAAGAGCTAATCGATCGCACGATGATCTCGATCGATGGGTCTCAGAATAAGTCGAATTTGGGCGCGAATGCGATTCTTGGTGTGTCACTAGCAACGGCGAAAGCAGGAGCGGATGCGCTCGGATTGCCGCTGTATCGCTATTTGGGTGGACCGTTATCGAATGTATTACCTGTGCCGTTGATGAATGTAATTAACGGGGGTGCTCATGCGGATAATAATGTCGATTTTCAAGAGTTCATGATCGTTCCGGTTGGAGCATCGACATTCCGAGAGGCTTTGAGATGGGGCGCAGAAGTGTTCGCTTCTCTGAGCAAGGTGCTGCATGATAAAGGACTGCTGACGGGTGTGGGCGATGAAGGCGGATTTGCTCCGAATTTAGAATCGAATCAGGCGGCGCTTGATCTGTTGATTATGGCGATCGAGAAAGCGGGTTACAAACCAGGTGAACAAGTTGCTCTTGCACTCGATGTGGCTGCGAGTGAGTTCTACAAAGACGGGCAGTACACCTATGATGGAACCGCTCATAAACCGACCGAAATGGTGGACTATCTGGCACAGTTAGTCGGCAGTTATCCGATCGTGTCGATCGAAGATGGATTACACGAAGATGATTGGCAACACTGGCAGTTATTGACCGAGAAGATTGGTAGCAAATGCCAATTAGTTGGAGATGATTTGTTTGTTACTAATATTACGCGACTGCAAAAAGGAATCGAACAGAAAGCAGGAAATTCGATCTTGATTAAATTGAATCAAATCGGATCACTCACGGAAACGCTACAAGCGATCGATTTAGGTGCGCGAAATGGATTCCGATCGATCATCAGCCATCGTTCCGGTGAAACTGAAGATACGACGATCGCAGATTTGGCAGTAGCCACTCGTGCAGGTCAAATTAAAACCGGATCGCTTTGTCGAAGTGAACGAGTCGCGAAATACAATCGTCTGCTTCGGATCGAAGACGAATTAGGCGATCGAGCGGTTTACGCGGGAACCGTTGGCATGGCTCCGAGTTATAAATAGGGGAATGGAGGGGCGGTCAATCGATTGCCCCTTCTTCAACTAAAACAGTGTTCTGACTTGGCTCAACGTTCGCAAAATTTACTTTTCGATAGATCTCATCCAAACTTATTGTGAATGGAATGCTTTCGAGTTTGAGTTCTCGATCGTCGGCATCTATGTCTTGAAGTGACCAACGTTTCGCAGCTTGTTTTGTATAATGCTCGATCTGAATGCGATTCTGATTGATGAGAACATACTCAACAAAGCTTGGAATCGTTCGGTAAGTCGCGAATTTGCCTAAACGCGCTGCTTCGCAGATACCGCAAGGGTCGTAATCCTCAGTCGATTTTGATAACACTTCTTTGATAACACTTCGATAATCACTTGAGGATTCAAAATAATATCTCGACGGTTGTTGTAATATTCCACCTCACCGACAACAACCATCACATCTGGATAATTGTAAAGCTGCTCCTGGGGAATCCACAGTTTTACATCTGCCATAAAGACATCGTAATTTTGTTCAGCGAATGTAGAATTCAATTTGCCTGCGACATTAAGCGAAATTCGGTTGTGATTGGTGGTTCCTCCAGCCATCGGAATGATTTCTCCTTGTCGGTATTCGCTGCGGAAGTCAGCTTGGTCTTCCAGCGCGAGATATTCCTCTGGCGTGTAGAGGCGCGATCGAATTGATCCGGATGGAGGGGAAACAGTCATTCAGGACTAATCCTAAAGCTTTCTGGTCTTAGAGGATGTTTGAAAAGGAATCGTTCATCGCCTGAATCGCCCCTCGAATGGAATTCGGGGCTATCGGAACAAAGTCTGTTGAAACAGACTGAAGAGTTTATCAAAACTGGCTTTCAGTCCACTGAAGGGGACTTTGTACCGATAGACCGTGATTTCCAATCACGGTCGGAACGCAATCGTAGTGAATAATCTTTCTATACTTTTCAAACATCCTCTTAGTTTAGCGCTGAATATCTTGTTTAATTTTGAGAAACCACTACATACAATCGATCGACTAAATCAGCAATCTCATCGCGAATCGTCAATTGTTGACAGGTGAAAATGAATCGACTTAAATTCAACGGTTGTTCCGACAGCATCCTTTCGCAAGTCCTAGTAATCATCCTCGAAATTGCGTATTCATAAAATGTTAATTTGAGGGTTTATTCGCGGGTTGCGGCGTGGCTGGAGTCGAATCTGAAGTCGATCGCTTAACGGGCTTTCTCGGTTGTAAGGCATCGCGACCGAGTTGGACGGTTACATCCGATCGCAGATCGCCCGTATTCTCGATTCGGACTTCTCCAAACCCTAAAGCACGTCGAATGGCTTCAGCACTGGCAACATCGCCCCATTCAGCTACAATCCGAGTCACACTCAGCGGTTCGCTCCATTCTTGACCTTCGTAAACGTTCCCATAGCCTGCCTTGGTTAATGCAGACATCGCGGTTTCGACACTCTTGGTTTGCTTGGTGCTGTCTTGAATTGCGATCTTGATTGATGCTGGCTCAGGAGATTCTAGGCTGGAAGTCCCGAAATTGAAGTACTGCGCCATCATGCCTTTAATGCGATCGGGATTCGGCAACCAGTAGCTCGCTTTATATTCACCGGGTGAGCTAAATTCGCCGGGAACCATCAGCATTTTAGTATTCGATCGATTCACCTGCGAGGCAAATCCTGTCAGTGCGACCAGTTCTTCGACGGTGAGATTTGTATCGATGTGGGATTGTACAACGCCTAACAAGCTTGGAAAACGGGCAACAGTGGAAGGATTCAACGTCTGTTCCATCAAAGCACGCATCACTATCTGTTGACGCTGAATTCGTCCAATGTCGCCATTTTCATCATGCCGATAGCGTAAGAGTTGTAGAACTTTATTGCCATCTAACTCTTGCCGTCCGGCTTTGAGATTGATGTAGAGACGTTGGCTATCGTCCTGGTACTTCATATCTTTGGGGACGTGAACGGTTACGCCACCGAGCGCATCGACGAGCGCTTGAACACCTTGGACGTTGATGGTGATATATCGATCGATACCGACTCCCCCAAGCAATTCACTCACCGATTTCGCACTGAGTGCAGGACCACCGTAATAGTTCGCTTCATTGATCTTGGTCATGCCGTGATCTGCGATGAAGGTGCGAGTATCACGCGGAATCGACATCACCACAACTTTCTTGTTCTCCGGATCAAATCGGAGCAATAACATCGTATCGGTTAAGCCCTCGAACGAATTGACTAACGCATGATAGGGGAGTTTCTTGAGGTGATCGGGTGCGTTATTTACATCAGTTGTTAGAACTTTTGTACCGAGAACGAGAATGTTAACGGGGCGGGTGAGGGCAGGGAGTTGCAAACTCATTCGGGTGGAAAAGCGATCGCCCTTTCCGAAAATCGAAGCCTCAGAGGGCGAGAGTTGTCGCTGCATCAATGGTGTACTGGCGAGGGAAACTGCCAAAAGAGCGCCAGCGGTGGCAGAAATCATCGCAATCCCACTGAGAGAAAGTGCCATAAACAGCAATCGCATTCCTTTCGATCGCTTTGCGGGTTTTTTCTTGCGGAGTTGTCCCGGTTTAGGGGATTGTCCCGCTTTTGTGGGTTGTGCCGCTTTGGGTTTATTGGGCTGGGCTTTCTTCTTAATTGGACGTTGTTGATTGACGCTTTTCACAGGTACCCTCATCACACCATTTTCTCGATTGAACTTCGGAACTTCGCAAATTTCGGACTTCAATTGTATGCAATGAGACCAGAAATTGCGAATTTTTTAGGGGTCATTCACAGGATGGGTGTTTGACCAAATGCAGTATGTTAACCATATTTCCCTGATTTTGCCGGGGCAAACTGGACAAAATCAAGAATTTGTTTTGTAACTGCATTGATTTTAGAAGCAAAGACGAAAATGAATCACTTTTTTGAAACCCTGTCTCTATATTGTTTTCCTATCTAAAGTAGATCAAGAGGTTCAATCCTGGGATCGTCCTTGAGAGAGTCCACAATAGTAGTGCAATATACAGGGTTCCTAATATCCATTGATACCAGACGATCGCAGAAACCAGTCCAGGTAAGTGTTCGTCGCGGAGTCGAATGTCGTTGAATCCAAATCGGAGGAAGTTATTGAAACTGAAGTCGAAATAGTTCAGCCAGTTCCATTTTCGATCCCACAGAATCGGTAAGTATCGCTCTCGAAATAAGGGATATCTCGGAATGGTGGGAAGTCTACCGACGAGAATTCGTAACTGTCGTAATGTGCCTTCTTCTGAGAAATAGCTGACTTCTAGAAGTGGATGATATCGACCTTGACGATAGAGTAATCCGATGAGAATTAGAGGGACAGGGATTACAACGATCGATAACCACAATAGAGTGATCAAAGGTCGATCTGCCGATTGAATCACTGCGGTTAAGCCAACTAAAAATAATACAGTTGCAAAACTAAGAGTCGAAATGAGTTCGGAAACGGTGGGCAAAATCGGTTTGGGTAAACGTCTGCGAACGCGATCGACAATCCAAAATAAAACGCTGAAATAAGAAACTGTAACCACTCCGATTCCGAAAATTAGCCAAAAACTTGTGCCGTTTCGACTGAGAAGTAAAAGCAAACTGAGACTGATCCATTGAAAGGCGATCGAGAGTTTTCGCCAAATGTTCAATGCAGTTGGTAACGGATCAGAGGCAATGACGCGATCGCGAACGTTAATATAAGTCGCAATGCCAATTTGATCGACGCTGAGTAATTCAGTTAAATTCCGAAAGGGTTGCTCTTTGCGACGTTGAATAATGGCATTGGCTTGAGAATCACTGAATCCGATTTGTTTTAATTTGGCTGAATTTGCAGTGTTCAGATCGGTTCCGAAAAGTAGGCGTTTGAGTTGACGCGATCGTAAAGTTTGAGTGAGATAGTCAATCTGATTCGCATCGGCAATCTGTTCTAATCGTCGGAAATTTCGGACTAATTCGCGCAGTAAATTCTCGTTTCCTTGCAAAGTTGGAACAGAAAGAAAGCGTCCAATTTGTCCTGGATCACCGAGAATTTTCGCTTTATCAGAATCGAATCTCAGTCCTGGAACATTGAGGTATGCGCCTTTGGTGAAACTGCAATAACTGAAATCGGCTCGATCGAGAATTGTTGCACCTCTCAAATTTGCCAACGCATTGAACTGAGATTCTCGGAATAGAGCAGATTTCTCGAATGTCGCATCCGTGAGAAATAGCGATCGACCAAATCGATTTTTACTAAAGTTCGCTTGATCGCGCCACCTTGTTTGAGCAAAATCAGCATTTCCTTGCCATTGAACTCTCGTAAAATTTGCAGGTTGATAGAACACGGATTGATTAAAGTTCGCGGTGTTCTGAAACTCTGCTCCTTGAAAATTCACCTCGCCTCGAAACTGAACCTGATTGAATTCTGCTTTGGCAAAAAAGATCGTGTTGCGAAACTGAACTTCTCGACCAAAATTTGCACTGGCGAAATTCATCGGCAAACTAAATCGCGATTGAGATAAGTCCGCTCCAGACGGGAATTGAATCCCTTGCGCTTCAAATCGATTGAGAAAAAATGTATTCGTTAAATCTGCAAATCCTGTGATTCGCGTTTGTGCTAACTTAATCGGCGCACGAAATACTGTTAACTGTAGCGGCGTTATTGTTTCTGTTGGTTTGATTAATAGTGATTGCGATAGTGTGCTTAATCGATATAGCCTTCTACGATCGCGTTTTAATTGTTCCTGTTCCGCAGGCGTAAACAATTTCGATAATGCTGCTCCGTCATAAATCGGTGCGCGTAAGCCCAATTTACTCGTGGTAAAGTCACCTTCGATCACCGAATTGCTCAAATCCAAACCCAGCGGCACTCCTGGTTTTTGCAATTGTGCCTGCACCAGACTGTAGAACTGATCACGGAATGCAGCATTTTCGGGACGCAGATCGATCGACATTCGCTTCAAATCGACCATGCGCGTTCCTTCACTTGGAATTGGCGATCGCAATCTTTCCTGTAACAATTCCAATGTCAAAGGCACTCGTTCCAAAGAAGCTGCGTGAACGGGAACCGCCCCACACCCAATCAGAATTGCAAATAGAACAGCGAAGAACCAGCGCACAACAGACCCAAACTCTCTGTCTGTTTATACCGAAGAACGATCGCACTGAGCAAAACTTTTTCGCATCCCATAGCAGTAGAAGTTTAGATTAGGACATCCTCAGAGTTGCCCCCAAACCCCCAATTCTGGGGGCTTAAGGAGATTTATCGAAAACAAATTACCCGCTGTCTTCGGCTTCGCTCAGTCAGCTAGAGATCGCGCCCTGAGCGAAGCCGAAGGGCAGTCTTTCAAGCGGTAAGCTCTTTCGTAGAAATCTCCTAAGACTCTTGCTCCCCCAAATTTGGGGGCTGGGGGGCTTTTTAGAAGTGTCCTAACCAAACTAGGTACGGCTATCAAAACTTTCTGCACCATTTCTGATGAGAGAAATATCATGCTAAAGGCTCGTCATCAAAATCTTACTTAAGGCAGAGTTCCGTAACTCAAGCCATTGTTCCTGAAGCGATCGTAGTTCTTTATTTTGAAGCCTCATGAAAACAAAACACATCGTTCTGAGAAACCTGAACGCGACAACTCGCGATTTTTTTGCAGGTCCCGCCAGTGCCGAATCCGCCCAATCCGCACCTCCTAGCCTTCAAGTCGCGATCGATGAGCTTGAGCGCAAAGATATTAGTTCCTTGAACCGCGATCCCGATGTCGTTGCGATCGCGCCCGTAATGCCGATGAATCTGATTCGTCCTGTGGAAGTTGAAAGCACAGACTTTGAACCGACCGTTGAAAACATCGCAAACTTAACCGCCCAAACAAAATCTACAGGCAAATTCGCCTGGGGCGTTCAAGCGGTGGGAGCCGATACTTCACCCTTTACCGGAGAAGGCGTTGTCGTTTCCGTCCTTGATTCAGGAATTGATGCGACTCATCCTGCTTTCGCGGGTATGGAAATTATTCAAAAAGACTTTACAGGCGAAGGAGATGGCGATAAAGACGGACACGGAACTCACTGTGCAGGAACGATCTTTGGTCGCGCTGTGGATGATACTCGGATTGGTGTTGCACCGGGTGTGAAAAAGGCTTTGATCGGTAAAGTGATCGGAGAGAAAGGCGGCTCTAGTGATCAGATTGCCGATGCAATTCTCTGGGCATTTGATAGTGGTGCAAACATCATTTCGATGTCGTTAGGCATTGATTTCCCAGGATTTGTGCAATTCTTTGTCGGACGCGGTTTACCGATCGAGCTTGCAACCTCTCGCGCTCTCGAAGGCTATCGTGCCAATATTCAACTGTTCCAGAGTTTATCGGGACTTGCTAAAGCGCGATCGTCTTTTGCTCAAGCGACGATTCTCGTGGCAGCAGCAGGAAATGAGAGCCGCCGTCAAACGAATAAAGATTGGGAAATTGCGGTCGCGCCCCCTGCGGTTTCAGAAGGAATTATTTCGGTGGCGGCATTGGGACGGGGAGATAAAGGATATACGATCGCGCCTTTCTCAAATACGGGTGCGAATCTGTCAGGACCCGGTGTACAAGTCTTGTCTGCGAAAGCTGGCGGCGGGTTGGTTGCCCTAAATGGGACGAGTATGGCGGCTCCTCATGTTTCCGGTGTTGCGGCACTTTGGGCACAGAAACTCACGCAGGGTGGACGATTGAATGCACTCGACTTAACCGCTCGTGTGATTGGAAATTCGACTCCAGAAGGCATCGCTGCGGGATTCGATCCGTTTGATGTCGGGGCAGGAATGGTTCGCGCACCTCAAAGTTAGGATGTCCTCACGCTGAAAAAGTTGGTGTTATTCAGGCACAGCTTTTTCAGCGCGATAATAGAAGAACATCGTCTTTTCCTGTTTAGAAGGTACTATGCATTTTGCAACGAATGAGCTTTCAAAAATGGGCAAAGTGTATACAACAATTACGGTTACAAATCGTGCGGATCAGATCTTGGCAAGAAATGGGGTAATTTCTTCGGATGCAGTTCGATCGGTAACAATCGAGAATGCTTCAATCGATACAAACGTAACTAAGTTGTGCTTACCCGCGAATGTTATTGAGCAACTAGGACTAGAGCTTGCGCGAGAAGTGACGATCCGAAAAGAAACAGGAATAGAAACTGCTCGAATCTTTCGGGATGTGAGTCTTGAGATTCACGATCGAGCAGGAACATTTGAATGCTTAGAGTTGCCGAATTCAAGTAGCGCCTTAGTTGGAAGAATTCCCCTGGATGCAATGGGCTTGAAGTCAGACAATCAAACGCTGAATATTCTGCCAGATAACTCAGCCGAAACTTATTTGACCATTCCTTACCTGGCAATTCTTTAAGCTGGCATAATTCCCAGAAAATACTGAGGTCAGATGTGAGACGCTGGAGAAATACCGTGTTTTCTCGCTTCTCGCAGTGTACATGTTGGCTGAAGTTCTGTTTGTTCTGGGGCTTGGAGTTTTAGCGATCGCATATCTTTTTCGCCATTCTGCATTCGGAATTTGGGCGATCGTACTCATTGGATTAAGTTACTGGAGCGGATGGACTCAGAGTTTAGTTAACCGAGATTTATCGCTGATCGATTCGGTTTCGCTACAAATGCCGATCGTGGCTGCGATTCTTTTTCTCCCGTTGGCTTATCGATGTCGATCGCAGAAATTATTTGTCATGAGCGCGATCGCAATTTGCTCATCGCTGCTCAGTAACTTAGGTGCAATTCTCACCAAAGGAAGTGTTTTACCGTTTCTCTTGTTGATGCTTCCGGCTGCGTTGCTTTGGTCTTATGACGACACGATTTGGACATTTGGACAACAGCGGAAATTATTTCAATCGATCGCTCGTCGTTTAGCGGTGATTTATCTGGGTGGATTGTTCTATTGGTTCTCGTTTTATGGAGCTTGGATGAGTTCCGGTTGGTATAGCCGACTGTTGGAATGGCGATCACTGCCGAGTGTAGGAATTTTGGCGGCGGTTGCGATCGCACAGTGGGTTTATCTGTTCGTTCAAGAACGGAATTGGAAGAGCGCAATGATCGGATCGATGATGGTTGTGAGTTCGATCGTGCAGTTCTGGCATTTAAGAATTGAATCGATTCCGATCTTTGCGCCGCTTGTCTTCAATGTGATGTTGGGATTATTGGCGATCGTCACTCTGCGCCAAAGTTTGCACACTAGAGAACGTCGCGCATTTTGGTTTGGTGCAATCGTTTTGAGCTTGCAGATTTTAAGTCGGTTACTTGAATATGAACCGAGTCCGATGCTGAGATTGATTATGTTCGGACTATTTGGAGGAAGCGCGATCGTTGCTGGTTTGTGGTTTGAGCGCCAACGTGGGCGCACTCGGCTTGAGGCGATTTTCGGGCGAGATAGAGAACGTTGCGATCGCTTGGCTTGAATTGCTGTTTGCCTGACAAACCTTGAGCTTTTCCAACGCCGCAGGATTAGTCTCGAAGTAATCTTGCAGCCAGTCACAACCTTGAGCAAGCAGTTGGTTGAGGTCTCGAATCGACCAAACGCCGACCTTACCATCGATTCCAGTAGTGACTAACTGTTTGCCATCGGAGCTAAACTGCATTTGCCGCAAGGGTCCTGAGGTATAAACGCCAGAATGCCCTTGATATTCAGCAATCTGCTGCCCTTGCAGATTCCAGAGTTGGATTGTACCATCGTAGGCTGCGATCGCAATCTTCTCACCATCCGGACTGAATTGCATTACCCAACCTGGCTTCGCACCTTGCAGTTGCGCCACTGGCTCTCCCCGGAAATTCCAGAGTTGAATACTCCTTTCTCCAATGGTAGCAATGTGCTGATTATCTGGGCTGACTTTAAACTGGTAACTACTACCGGACTGTGCCGCGAGGGAAGTGAGTTGTTGTCCTTGAGTCTGCCAGATCACAACAGTTCCATCCCTTCTGGCGATGATGAGATGCTGATTGTCCGGGCTAAATTCCAGCCGTCGCACCTCACCTTGGGATTGCTGTAGGGTTGCGATCGTTTTTCCTTGTAAATCTCTAACCTCGATTTTTCCTTCCCGCGTGGTCACTGCCCAGCGTGTTCCATCGGGACTAAAGTTGCCTGCATTTCCATCGATCGCGGTTTGAATTTTGACTTGAGTGAGTTGTTGTCCCTGAATGTTCCATAATCTAGCGATTAAATCATTGCTCGTGACAGCTTCTGCATCAGTTGTGACGAAATACTGGGCATCTGCATTAAAGTCAATTCCTCGTCGGAACGGTGAATGGGACTTGACTTCATGCAGCAATCGTCCTTGCAGATCCCAGGTGCGTATTGTGTTGTCATAACCACCCGGATCTGGAGTCGATGGCACCGTGTTGGGGGGTAGTAGCGGTCCAGTCCGGCGAGGCACTGACTCGAACGTAGCAATCTGTTTCCCTCCTGCGATAAAGCTGGCGCTGGGTAGATTGCGTACTTGATTGAAAGAAATCAACCGCTTGCCTTGACGATTCAAGAGCTGAGGGATGTTATTCTCCATCACTAGCAAATGTTCTCCATCTGGGCTAATTTCAGCAGGAATATGACGATCGCGGACTTCGATTGGGTGTAAAAAGCTCTGTTCCTGAAGCGTCCAGGTTTGGGACACTGCCTCCACTGAGTTAGTCGCAATCAGATGTTTGCCATCTGGACTGAATTCCAGTGATGCACTCACTGACCGAAAATCAGCGCTAAATTGTTCAAGCTGTTGTCCATTTCGGTTCCAAACTTTAACCGCTCCCTCTACACCAACAGTCGCTAATTGTTCTCCATTTGGGCTAAATGCTACTGCCCTGACAGCGCCTTGGTGTTGTTTCAGTTCACCCAAGGCTTGTCCCTGCAAATTCCAGATTCGAGTAATGCCATCACCGTTCGGTGTAGCGATCTGTTTCCCATCTGGACTAAATGCCACTCCTCCTAGTGAGTCAATGCTTTGTGGTATCTTGACTTCACCCAGTTGCTGCCCCTCCACCGTCCAAGTTTGTAGTGTAGTATCTAGCTTTCCTGACGGATCAGATTGGGTTGGAATGCCCCTAGATATAGTGGCTAAGTATTTGCCATTGGGACTGAATTGGATGTCGGGAAAACTCCGATCGTTTGGCTTCAGTTCAGTTTGCTTCTGCCCTTGCAGGTTCCAGATGCTCACAACGCCACTCCGATCTGAGGTTGCAAATGTTTGACTATCTGGACTGAAGAGTGCGCCAAATCGCACTCCTGTTATTTCAGTGATTTGCGCTCCCTGCAAATTCCATAGTTTCAACGTGTTGTCCTGTGCCCACGTTGCTAAAGTCTTACCATCAGGACTCGGTTGAGCGCTTATGGTCTTTGGATGGTTCACTTGCGTGATTTGCTGTCCGCGCAGATTCCAAAGGGTGACTGGACCATTCGGGTGATATACCACGATCGTTTGTCCATCTTGACCGAAGTAAGCCTGTCGGGAGTCGTCAAATGGAGTTGTGTCATCCGGCTTCAGAACAGCAATTTGTTTTCCTTGAGCGGTTTGCACACTGATTGTTCCATCTTCCTGCTGTTTCAGCACATGTTTACGATCGCGGCTAATCGAAACGTTCCGCCCTTCTCTGGGCACTTTGAGTCGATCGCGTTCCTGAATCCGATCCAGAATGGTTTGCAATGCCAGTAAAGGACTCACGGTTGGATAGTCTGCTAAGGAGCGACGATCTTTAACGAGTTCCGCTAATTCCTGTCCGCTTTCCATCGCAGTGAGGAGCGCAGTGAGTTCATCCGACTTAAATTGTTCAGTGGCTCTTGTGCCCGCACGTTCTAGTCGGGTAGCAGTCAGAGCAGTGCGCTGTTGTTGGATGGCGGAATGGGCAAATAGTCCCGCGATCGTAGCTCCTACTAACGAGAGTCCCAACACGAGCGAACCGATGCGAATTCGTTGTCTAGCCTTACGATTACCTGCTGCTAGGATTTGATTGGACTGCTCGATCGCGGTTTTCTGCGTCTGAGCAATCTCAAAGTTAACTTGAGCTTCTAGCTTTTCTAGCTCTAGTTGTTGCCGTTCAGCTTCTTGACTCGCTGCTAGAAACTGATAGTCTTCATTGCTCAGTTGTTTATTGATTGCCCAATCTTGAGCTTCCCGCAGAGCTTGACCTCGGAGCAAGCGAGAATGATCTTGTTGATCAGAAGCTAACCAAGCAACGATCGCTTCATTGTAGATCCTCAGCTTGCCAAGTTCCTGGCTCACCCAGGCTTGATCAAATACTTCCTGGTAAATGCGGTTGTAGACTTTCAACGTTCCCTGATGTTTCACTACCAATCCTGCCAGTCTCAGTTCTACTTGCTCTGGACTATCGTCTGCTGAAATTGCCCCGTGATTGAGGATCTGTTGGTAGATGCCGAGTAACCGTCCGGCTTGTTGTTCATTTTTCAGAAGACGATAACGAATCGTTTTGAGATGTTCAGGATGGTCATTTGCTTCCCAATTGCGGATTAAATGCGATCGCACTAATTCATCGACTGAGGCGGCTTTCTGTGTCATTAACCAACAGAGCTTCTGAGTCAGAAATGGTTGACCGCCCGTCCAATGTAAGATGTCTTTGAGTGTTCCTTCCGGGTCTGTCACGTGGTTTTCTAAGCCTGCTATTAGAGGGGGAACTTCGTAGAGTTGGAAGCCTTGAAGCGCGATCGCACTTCCAATATTAAAAGGAGTTCGATTTGGATCAGCAATCAAATCTGTCGGGGTTGCTACTCCTAACAGTGCAAAAGTGAGGCGATTGTAGTCTGGTTTACGAGCGCGGCGATTATAACAAGCGCGAATCAAGGCAAAAAAGTCATCCAGCGAATGCTGAAAACTAAGAACACTATCAATTTCATCAATGAAAATCACAATATTTTGAGTTACAGACCGAAGCAAGTGATGTTCTATCAGTTCATTGAGACGTTGTACGGGTGGCATCCAAGTGCGATCGCGCCACCATTGTGCAAATTCCGTCGTGCTCATCAACTCGAAACCAGTGGCGAGTTCGTAAGCGACTCCGGCATACCACAAGTCTGGAGACTGATACTGATTGCCAATGCTTGATAGGTCGATCGTTAAACAGGCAATTCCTTCTGTGCTCAGACGCTGCATGATGCGAATCTGAAGGCTGGATTTGCCCATCTGTCGTGAGTTGAGCACGTAACAAAACTCACCAGCTTTGAGCTTTTCATACAGTTCCGTATCCGCTTGCCGAATGACGTAGGTTTTTGCGTGTTCAGGCAAACTGCCACCGAATTGATAGGGATTCATAGGTGTATTGTCCTAGTGGGCTAGTTCGTTTTTCAGCGATTAGACTTCTTGCGTGAATCCGAGAGATGCCCGCCGAATGGAATTCGGGGCTACACAGACAAAGTGTACCTTCGTACACTAACAGCCATTTTTTCTGAGTCCGCGTTAGGCGGACTTCGTTTGTGTAGCCGCGAATTCTATTCGCTCAGGCATTCACGCAGGAAGCTATTGCTCTTTCATCTAATGCGATCGACATTTGAGTTATGGCGTGAGAAATTCGAGAATTGATTGACTTTTCATCGAGACTCATTAATTGAGTAAAGATAGGGAGGTGATTTTCTCAAGCTTGGTTATGCCGCGATCGCTTAGAATTCGTCCAACTCTGATTCCCGATGTGAAAGCATCTCTGCTGCGCCACGGATTTCCCAGTCAAAGGATTCTGGCGGAACAGCTTGGCGTTGCTCAATCTACCATTAGTCATTTCCTCAATGGTAAACCCGTCGATTTTGTGAATTTTGTAGAGATTTGTCAGGTGCTGGCTCAGGAATGGCGGGAGATTGCCGAATTAGAAACTCCGCTGCCTGTGGAAAGGAACTCAAACTGCGACAGTTCTACTCCAGGCGAATGGGATCGCGCCAGATATTGTGCAAGCCATCCAGCAAGCCCTGACAGCAAAGGGTCACGAGGTTCTGTGGGGTAATCCGAATTTGTCCGAACCACTAGCGCGATTACCCCAAAGGGGAAACGGCTTCGCAACGCACTATTTTCTTCTGCTTCTCAATGAACAATCTGCGATCGGTGAATTAGTATTAGATGAAATTCAACTCGTCAAACAATCTCAACAGATTGCGATTTTACCGATTTGCGTTGATCTCTCTCCGCAGTTTCAATTTTCGTTTGATTTGCTCAATTATCTGCGGGGTGTTCAACTTTGGCAGTGGCATTCGAGCGATCGCATGACCAAATTGACAGAAGCATTATTACAAGTGCTGGCAGAAAGACGGATCGCGCTACCGTCTGAGCATGAATTGGCAATTTCCTGGGATGCGATCGCACAACATCCTTCAGATAGCAAACCGCTCCCAGTTGCAGCACCCGAAATTCCAGGCGGACAGGTGGATCTAAACTCGCGTTTTTATATCGATCGACCGCCGATCGAATCTCTGTGTCATGGCGCGATCGAGCAACCGGGTTGCTTAATTCGGATTAGAGCGCCGCGTCAGATGGGCAAAACGTCACTCATGGCGCGAATTCTTCAGCGTGCAGAACAATTGGGCGATCGTACAGTGGTTCTTAGTTTTCAACTGGCAAATCAGCGCATCTTTCGCGATTCAGATACCTTTCTGCTCTGGTTTTGTTCGAGTATCAGTCTCGCGTTAGGAATGTTCGATCAAGAAAAACTAATGCAGTACTGGCAATTAGCTGATGTGATTGGTAGTAATCAGTGTTGTAAAGCATACCTGGAAGAACATCTATTAGCGCAACTAGAGACACCACTGACGCTGGGACTCGATGAAGTCGATCGTGTCTTTGAGTCTTTGGAGATTGCGGATGATTTCTTTGGACTGCTGCGAGTCCTGCACGAAGAAGCAAAGCGTCGAGCAATTTGGAAAAAATTACGGTTAGTCTTGGCGCATTCTACTGAAGTTTATATTCCCTTAGATGTCAACAAATCGCCGTTCAATGTCGGACTGGCGATCGAGCTACCGGAATTTAATGCTGTTCAAATACAAGAACTTATCGATCGACATGGATTAAATCTATCTGCGATCGAACAGCCCAGTTTTAGCGCCTTACTTGCATTGGTAAGTGGTCATCCCTACTTAGTGCGAGTATTGCTGTATTACGTTGCTCAACCCAACACTGACCTGAATCAGATATTGCAGCAGGCAGCGACAGAAGCTGGAATTTTCCGAGATCATTTGCAGCGGCATTTAAGAAACCTCGAAGCCTATCCAGAGTTACTCGATGGGATACGGCAACTCGTGCTCCGCCAACCGCTACAGTTACCCTCAAAACAACTCTTTAAGTTGAACAGTATGGGACTGGTGAACCTCCAAGAGAACCAAGTCACGCTTCGCTGCGAACTATACCACCAATACTTTCAACAGCAATTCTCTAAGCGGATGTTTGAGAAGTAATCGTTCATCGCATTAATCGCCCCTCGAATGGAATTCGGGGCTATCGGAACAAAGTCTGTTGAAACAGACTGAGGAGTATATGACGATTGGCTTTCAGTCCCCTTTAGTGGACTTTTTCCGATAGACCGTGATTGGAAATCACGGGCGGAATGCAATCGCAGCGAAGAGTCTTTCTATACTTTTCAAACATCCTCTAACTCACGGGAATCGCCGCATTAACCAGCGAAGTCAAGATTCCTGTTTGTTCCTGTCCGCTGGTCGAAAGATCGCTGTAACACAAGAACAATCGCTCTTCTGTGCGACCCAATAAATCGAGCAGAATTCGTCTTAGTCGCTGTTCGTTCATTTGCTGCGTATCTTCCACATCCCAAACTTGCCCCGACCAATCTTGGAGAAATAACGGAGCCGCAAACAGCGAATCGACTCCACTAAGCCAGCGAGACGAACCCGCATCTAGCCAAAATTGCCATCGATGCGATCGACGGACAGACCTGTACTGAAACACCGTCGCCAATGTGACCGAATTCGGCTGAACTAACCGCACCGGAAACGGATTCGCAGTCACAGTTCCATTTCTAAGCAAGTGAATAAAATTCCGCACCGTCAACGATTGAGGAGCATCGCTGAGATCACTGCGTCTAAGTCGATCGTCTACTTCCCAATAATGTTGAGCCGTTTCCATCAGTTCGCGTAGTCCCGCCAGTTGATCAAACGGAAGATGACTGCCACCCAGAAAGAATTTTTGAATTGCTCGATCGAGCATTACTACCGGAGATGCAATCATGCGCGTTGCTAACTGCGATCGCTGTAATTCAATCCATCGCACCAGATTTTCATACGCTTCAGAAGCTTGATAACCTAATCGATCCCAGCGGGGAAATGTATTTGCAGGCAGTAAACGGGGTTGCTCTGGATGCGGCTCGAAACAGTGATCCGCGAGTAATCCCGCTCGAACTGGATCGATCGCATAACTGACAGGAGATTCCGATTTTTGACTGAGAATCACGAGCATTTCTGCGATCGTATCTCGATTTGTCGATCGTCCGAGTCCGGGATAAATCAGCGTGAGAAGTGTGAGGAGCGATCGCACGATCGGACTACTCGCAAGCGGTCGTTGGTCATTCAGAAACTCGACTGGAATATTCTGGCGCATGAGAATTTCCCGAAACGCATATCGAGAAATTGGATCAATCCCAGGACCAATCAAGGCAACATCACGCGGCTCAACGGCTCCCGATTGCACCCCTTTGATAATAATTTCTGCGGTTTGGCGAATTAACTGCGCCTGAGTTGTGGTTTGAATCGTTTGAATTGAATCCGGCAAACTGGCAAAGAAAACCGGATCGGTGACTAAATCTAAAATTGACTCTCCAAGTTCATCCATTAAGCAAGAATTTGTTCGATCGCTTAATTTGATCACGGAACAGCGATCGCTTAATTCCATTAAATAATTCGGATCGGCTCCCAATCCTAATCTCACCGCTCCATCTGGATTAAATGCAAATGCACATCGAACTTGTCGATCGATCAAAAATTCAAACAGTTGACGCACGATCGCAGGATACTCATCAACATCATCTGCAATCACAATTTGATATCGTTCGATTAGATGCTGTTGATACGTTGGATCATGTAAGAGATAACGCCCGTACAAATCAGTAATCAAACTGTACGTTAATAATCCACGTCGCAAACACCACGATCGCCAACGCTGCATCATCTCCCCGATCGTTTCAGGCGACAAAGGCAATTCAGAAAATTCTTCCTCTAATCTGGGCAATCCCTGATTCAGCATTGCAGGAATTTCATCGATCGCAACGCCGCTCAGAGAGCCAAGCTGCATTAAATCCAGCACTCGACGAACCAATCGCGCTTCAGGAATTCCCGACTCTGCAATCGCGCTATCTAACTCCACGCGCCATAATTTCGTCGCTAATTCCTGCTCATTTTCAGGACGCAATCTCACCGGAAACTGAGCCTTCAGATCCAGATGTTGAACCAATAGCGACCAGAAAAGTGTGACTTCATCTTCAAAAAATCCTAGCGGCGTTGTAGCTCGGAACGGGAATTTTCCCTGAGTCGCATCAGTTAATCGATCGCTTAAATCCAGTCGATTATCTCCGATCGCTGCTAGGACTAAAATTCCGGATCTTTTCACCCGTAGCCACTCACACGCCTGAGCAATCAGACGCGCTGTTTTCCCAGTTCTCGACGCGCCTTGAATCCAAAGTGACCGAACTGTTTGCATTTGCACGAAATTCCCTTGATCGAATTTGCTAGGATACGATTCGCTTCCTTAAGATGCTCCTTCTATCCTAAACCTTCTGAAAAAAGCAGCTTTAGAATGGATCGATCGACGTTATTCATCCGCTACTCTGTAACATTAGACACCCCCTTCAATTCCGACTTTGCAGCCGTTCTAAGCTATGAACAACAATTCGCTACTGTCTCAACTGAGAGCTTATGTGCGTCGGGCTGAGCAATGGTATCTCGAAACCCCCGATCGTGCCCTTGACCAAGCCTACGATGCCGCGCTGAAAATTAAAGCGATCGAGAATGAGCATTTCAGCGGGAAAAAAATATCTCCTCAATCGACTCAACTTCGAGGCAGTGCTTACGATTATTTCGCGGCTGACTTGCAAAAATATCTCCGACTCATTCGGATGCGATTGACCGAGTTTCGTCAAAGTCGGGCAGCGCTGGCGATTACAAATCCGAATAAAAAAGTGCAAGAAATCCGGACGATCGAGACTGCTGAAATTGGATCGGCTCGATTTGTGCCAACGGTTCGAGATAAGCCAGCCATTACTTTAGAAAAGCTACGATTTATTGATGAAATTCTCGCTCGATATGCAGATGAACAATTAACACTCGAAGCCGTTTCGCCATCGTTGCTCAATACAGAAATGAATGGTGGACTTGAGAAAAAAAATACAAATCGAAGTTCAACCAATTCTGATACTGAAAAAGTTTCAATCACGACTACATCTTCTGAAGATTTTGAAAGTATTTCTGATAAAACGGGTTTACTTCCACGATCGATTCTCGCAACTTTAAAACGTTTAAGACGCGATCTTGATCCCAAATCAGAAGTCGAAGTCGTTCAAAGCTACCGAGTTTCTAAAGTGAAAACTTTGTTAGCGGTTCGCTTTGTTTTGATCTTGATTCTGATCCCGTTATTAGTTCAGCAAGTTACTCGAAATTTTGTGCTGACAAACGCTCTACCTCCGGGCGCTTGGATTTCAAATCAGTTCAAAATTGAAAATCCCGATCGCATTTTCTTAAACGGTGAAATGGCAGAAGAAGCACTGCGGGAAATGCAGGGATACGAGGAACGCCTGAAGTTTGAGAACTTTATTAAAGAAACGCTTGAGCGCAATGTTCTAACGCCCGAAGAAGTTGTAGAGCGAACGAAAGAACGAACTGAAGAAGTCGAAGTTCGAGTGCGTCGGAAGGCGACCGAAATCGCGGAAACGTTCTCGAATCAAAGCTCAAATGCGATTAAGAACTGGATTGCAGATATCTTAGGTACGATCGCATTTGTATTGGTTCTACTCAACGGTAAACGCGAGATTGAAATTCTCAAATCCTTCATGGATGAAACCGTTTATGGTCTAAGTGATAGTGCTAAAGCCTTTATTATTATTCTGTTTACGGATGTGTTCGTTGGATTCCACTCACCTCACGGTTGGGAAATCATTCTCGAAGGGATTTCTAGACATTTTGGTTTACCTGCGAATCGCGATTTTATCTTCTTGTTTATCGCGACTTTCCCAGTGATTCTCGATACGATTTTTAAGTATTGGATTTTCCGTTACTTGAATCGTGTTTCTCCGTCTGCGGTGGCAACTTACCGAGAAATGAACGAATAGCTTTCAACCTGCTGAGTGAATTCCAATACCATTGATGTGAATTTCTCTGGATACCAAAGCCCCCATTCATGAAACCCTTCAGGCACGATCGCTAATCTTGAATTGGGAAGCAAGGTTGCCATTTCATTCGCGATCGCTAACGGTTCAGTTAAATCTTTGTCTGACCACAACAACAATGCTGGAGCCTGAATATTCGGCAGTAAATGTCTTAAATCCGCATATAACGAAAGCAATAATGCCTGAAGCAAATTCGCAGTATTGAACAAAATATTGTGTGTAAACACTTTTGGAATCGTTAACAGTTTCAATTCCAGTTTCGGTAAAAACAACTGCGCGGTCATTTCTATCCCGCGTCTTGGAATAATCTCTGGCACTGAAACCGTTGGAATCCCAGTACTTCCAAGCAGTGCAAGACTCTTGACTCGATCGGGAAACAAAGCCGCGATCGTCAATGAAATTCCACCCCCAAACGAGTGCCCCACTAAATGCACCTGTTCCAAATTCATCGCGTCTAGAAACTCGATTAAGACCGCTGCATAACTCTTATAGTCTGGAATGAATTTGTCGTAGGTTGAACGCGCAAAACTCGGTAAATCAGGCGCATAAACCGGGTGTACTTTTCCAAGCTGTTCTAAAACTTCTCCATACGGTTCAGCCGAAATTCCCCAACCGTGAAGAAACAAAATGGGCAGCGATCGACACCCCTGCCCACACTGTTGATAATGAAGATTGCACTCGCTTAATTGAATCGTGCGATCGAGCATAACTTTCACCTTGTGCAGAAGATTTTTTGACTGTATCAAGGGGGAAAAGCTCGATCGAACTACCTTAAGAATTAAATCGCTCTAGCTTGCGAGATATTCGCCCATATCACCTTTGCGTTTCCGCAATTTCGTCAAGGCTTCGCGTTCGATTTGGCGCACTCGTTCGCGACTGATATTTAAGCGATCGCCAATTTTTGCCAAAGTCAAAGCCTTGCCATCATCCAGTCCGAATCTCAGAATCAGCACTTCTCGCTGTTGTTGAGTCAGATCCGCCATCAGCGCATCCAGATCCAATTTCAACGAAGTTTGAGTCGTGAACTCTTCTGGCGACACTCCTGGATCTTCGAGCAGTTCGCCTAATTCGGTATCTTGGTTATCACCCACGCGCAAATCTAACGACAATGGCACTCGTGCGCGTTCGAGATAGTCTCGTACTTGGGCGACAGGCAAATCTAATTCAGTCGCTAATTCAGACAGCGTTGCGGCTCGTCCTAATTGTTGCGATAAACTGCGCTGTGCTTTTTTAATTTTGTTCAGCTTCTCAGTGATGTGAATCGGGAGCCGAATCGTCCGACCTTTTTCCGCGATCGCTCTTGTGATCGCTTGCCGAATCCACCAATACGCATAAGTCGAGAATCGATAGCCTTTCGTCGGATCGAACTTTTCGACACCGCGCTGCATCCCGATCGTGCCTTCTTGGATCAGATCCATCAACTCGACGTTTCGCTTGGTGTACTTCTTCGCAACAGACACGACGAGACGCAGATTTGCCTCAACCATGCGACGTTTCGCGAGTTCGCCCTCTGCCAAAACTTGTCGCAGTTCGGTTTCAGACAGATCCGCTGCCTTTGCCCAGGTTGTATCGTCGGGAGCTTTTCCGAGCTTTTCGACTAGAGCCGCTTTCACGGAGTTCGCGATCGCAAGTCGCTGAACTTGTTTGCCATACACCACTTCTTGTTCGTGTGTCAATAGCGGCACACGACCAATCTCACGCAGGTAAGCCCGAACGGAATCTGTAGGAGTTTGAGCAGTTTTCATAGGAACGTTAGTCGGTGTGATGGAAGAAGATAAGTGAGAGTCAGAGCGATGATGAGAAAAAATCGATGAAGGGGATCAGGAGAACAGCGATCGTTCTCGAATTGGGCAGGTGCAACTTAACTTACTTATGGACTTACTTAGGGAATGAGGGAGAGACAGTGGTGCTGCTTCTAACATTCTCTTTCACCGCAGCGCCGAACAATTGTTTTAAGAATTATCCACTATTTGATTAATCTTTGTAAAGATTCTGAGTGAAAAAATTAATAACATTGCGTGTAAATGAGCGGCTTTTAGGATTGATTCTCAATATAGAGAATAGGCTATCAAGAATAATTTTTTCTGCTGTTTTCTGTGAGACAGAATAGCAGGTTTAAGCAAAATTCCTCTAGGTGAGTGACAATAAGCATGTTTATGAGAATTCTTTACAAAACTTTAATATTTAGATGAAGCGAGTGAGATGCCATAGAGATAAATCTGATGCCGACGCTTCCGTAAATTGTTTTCTACGAATACAAGGTTGTCTCCGGAATTGTCATCTATCAACTGGTAGAGGAGCGGCAATCGATCGAATATCGCTCCCAAAAGTTTTACTGAGATCTTGCACCACTCTCAGTTAGCGGATTTGCAAGTCTTTCGTTCAGTCCACTGCCCCACCCGGAGATCAATCTCCGGGCTAATGGAGGAAACTCCTCTAAAGAGGACTAAGAGCCAGAGTGCGGGGCTTGAGTCCACTTCAGTGGACTTTCCTTCATTAGCCCCGATTTCAATCGAGGGCGGGATGCAGCGGTGAACGAAACAGCTAAAAATGGTCTTGTTGAGAGTGGTGCAAGATTTGAGTCTACCGATCGAGATATTCTTGCAGCGAGGTCACGGTTAATTTCTCAGCCTGCAACGATCGAATTGCTGCTGCGGTCGCTTTCGCACCTGCGATCGTGGTAATCATTGGGATTTTGTACGTTAACGCGGTTCGACGAATTAAACGATCGTCTTCATGCGCTTCCTGTCCAGCGGGTGTGTTGATGATGAGCTGAATCTGCTCGTTTTTAATGGAATCCAATACGTGTGGTCTTCCTTCGTGCAGTTTTAGAACCAGTTCCACATCGAGACCGTGTTCTTTTAGCGCTTTGCGAGTTCCAGAAGTGGCGACCACTTTGAACCCAAGCTCTATCAGTTCTTTTACGGCAGGAACGACTGCGGCTTTTTCTCGATCGTTCATCGATACAAAAACGGTTCCTTGACGGGGGAGCCGCTGACTCGCTGCCAATTCCGCTTTCGCATAGGACTTTCCGAAATCAGAATCGATCCCCATTACTTCTCCGGTCGATCGCATTTCAGGACCGAGAATCGTGTCGGTTCCTGGGAATTTGTCAAACGGCAGAACCGCTTCTTTCACAGAGATATGCTTGGGGATCACTTCTTCGGTGAAGTTGAGATCCGCCAAGGTTTTACCCGACATGATTCGAGATGCCAGTTTTGCCAAGGGAATCCCGATCGCTTTGGAGACAAATGGAACCGTTCGGGAGGCGCGTGGATTGGCTTCGATGATGTAAACCTGATCGCCTTGAATTGCAAACTGAATGTTCATCAGACCGATGACTTTCAGCGCTTTTGCAAGTTGAATCGTCCAAGTGCGAATCTGATCGACAACTTCCTTACTTAAAGTCACCGTCGGAATCGAACAAGCCGAATCTCCGGAGTGAATTCCTGCTTGTTCAATGTGTTCCATAATGCCGCCGATCACGACCGTTCCAGTTTGATCCGCGATCGCATCGACATCGACTTCGATCGCGTTTTCGAGAAATCGATCGATCAAAATCGGATGATCTGGCTCAACCAGAACCGCGTACATCATATAGCGTTCGAGTTCTTGATCCGAGTAAACGATTTCCATTGCGCGTCCACCCAAAACGTAACTCGGACGAACAACAACCGGATAGCCGATTTCGCGGGCAACCTTTTTCGCATCCGAATAATCGCGGGCGATCCCGTTCGCAGGCTGTTGAATGTTCAACTCGCGCAGGATTTTCTCAAATCGTTCGCGATCTTCGGCAGTATCGATCGAGTCCGGTGAAGTTCCCCAAATTTTCGTTGGCACAGTTCCTTGTTTTAGAAACTCATCGAGTGGAACTGCCAGTTTGAGCGGCGTTTGTCCTCCGAATTGGATAATTACACCTTCGGGCTGTTCCGCTTCGATAATGTTGAGCACATCCTCTTTGGTTAACGGCTCAAAATAGAGTCGATCGCTGGTGTCGTAATCGGTCGAAACGGTTTCAGGATTCGAGTTCACCATGATCGTTTCAAAGCCATCTTCGCGCAGTGCAAACGACGCATGACAGCAACAATAATCGAACTCGATTCCTTGTCCAATTCGGTTTGGTCCACCACCGAGAATCATCACTTTCCGCTTCGTTGAAGGTAAAACTTCGTTCTCTTCTTCGTAGGTCGAATAGTAATAAGGTGTGAACGCTTCAAATTCTGCCGCACAAGTATCGACCGTTTTGTAAACCGGAATGATATTTAGAGATTTCCGATAGGCGCGAACTTCGTCCTCAGTAGTCTTCGTTGCGAATGCAATTTGCCGATCGCTAAATCCCTTTTTCTTGATTGCCAACAGTTTCTCGATCGTCAAATCTTTGAGGCTCGATCGCTTTAAAGCTTTTTCAGTTTCAAGCAAATCCGCTAATTTATCGAGGAACCAGGGATCAATATTCGTCAGTTCAAAAATCTCATCGACGGGCATTCCCATCAGCATCGCGTGTCGAACGGTGAAAATACGATCGGGGTTTGGCGTTCTCAATCCTGAGCGAATTTGTTCTAGGCTCGGCAACACTTCCTGCTTGTCACAGCCCCATCCTGCCCGCCCGGTTTCGAGCGATCGTAATGCTTTCTGAAACGATTCTTGAAAGGTTCGCCCGATCGCCATTGCTTCCCCAACCGATTTCATTTGAGTGGTGAGATACGGTTGTGAACCGGGGAATTTCTCGAATGCGAATCGAGGAATTTTGGTCACGACATAATCGATCGTGGGTTCAAAACTTGCGGGTGTTTTCTTCGTAATGTCGTTCGGAATCTCATCAAGCGAGTAGCCGACTGCGAGTTTGGCTGCCATTTTTGCGATCGGGAATCCAGTCGCTTTAGAAGCCAGTGCGGAACTCCGAGACACACGCGGATTCATTTCGATGACAACTACTTCACCTGTAACCGGATTCACCGCAAATTGAATATTCGATCCGCCTGTTTCTACTCCGATTTCGCGAATAATCTTGATCGACGCATCCCGAAGTCTTTGGTATTCCTTATCGGTTAACGTCTGCGCGGGTGCGACCGTGATCGAATCTCCGGTGTGAATTCCCATCGGATCTAGGTTCTCGATCGAACAAATGATCACGACATTATCCGCCAGATCGCGCATGACTTCGAGTTCATATTCCTTCCAACCGAGCAGCGACTTCTCGATTAGAATCTGCGAAACTGGGCTGGCATCTAGTCCAGACTGAGCAATTTCCTCAAATTCTTGTTGGTTGTACGCAATCCCACCTCCAGAACCGCCCATTGTAAATGCAGGACGAATAATCAACGGATACGAACCAATTTGTTGCCCGATCGCTTTTGCTTCTTCGGGTGTTTCTGCCAATCCAGACGGACAGACTCCGACCCCGATTCGCTCCATTGCTTCTTTGAACAACTTGCGATCTTCCGCCATCTCGATCGCAGGCAGCTTCGCCCCAATCAATTCAACGTTGTACTTTTCTAGAACACCACTTTTCGCCAGAGACACTGCTAAATTCAGTGCAGTCTGACCGCCCATCGTGGGCAGCAACGCATCTGGGCGCTCTTTGATAATAATTTGCTCAACCAGTTCAGGAGTTAGCGGCTCAATATAAGTACGATCGGCAGTCTCCGGATCAGTCATGATCGTTGCCGGATTTGAATTGACTAGAATCACTTCAAACCCTTCATCTCGGAGGGCTTTGCAGGCTTGAGTCCCAGAATAATCAAACTCACTGGCTTGCCCGATCACAATCGGACCGGAACCGATTAACAGAATCTTGTGTAGGTCTTGGCGACGGGGCATAGTCTCAATCTGCTCTCTTCTCTAAATCCAATACATTTTAGAGGGTTTCGTTTGGATTTCTGTTGTAGCTTTATCTATTTCGCAGAATTGAACCGGTTTAATTGGGGCTAACACAGATTACGCTTTATGGCGGAATTTCTGATGGTAGTATAAATTTTCTCCTTTTTTTCACAGGAAATGCAGATGAAGATGATCGCTTTAATTCTGTTCGGGAGAATGCAGAAGCTTCTCTACTAAAGCCTTGTTCGATTACAAACGTGTTGGAAATGATTGAGCAATATTTATCTTAGTTATTGTCATACATTGGCTCTCGGATTATTGCGATCGAGCTTGATGAATTTTGGCGTGTTCATTCATGCTCGATCGCGGCGATTCTGCAAGCCGCTGAGGTCGCGATCGACCTTTCCCATGTTTTTCACTTTCTTCTCCTATTGTTCTCTCATATAAAAATCAGCAAGTTCGATTGACTCAATCATGGATGGCAAACAGGACAATGACGATGCAGTTTATTTTTCTAGGGCTTGACCCTAAGACCGTCGATCGACAAGCGTTAGTCTTATCAGAACGGTTAGGAATTCCACAAATTTCGATGCAGCGATTATTTTCACAATTTATGCGCGATCGCTTAAGTGAAGAACTCCGAACCATTCAGCAACCTGGTGCACTTACTTCACAAGAAGCTGTCAAACTTGCGATGTTGGAAGTTCGACTGCGACAACCCGATGCCCGCCAAGGCTGGATTCTCACCGATTTTCCGATTTGTGTTCCCCAAGCAAAATCGCTCAATCTGTTCTTGGAATACATGGGCTATCCGCAAGTTCGAGCAATTTATCTCACGCGATCGCATTCACCAGAACTATCTGCGATCGTCGAATACTATCAAACCCTCAATTGCCTAATTCCAGTTGATGTAGAGACTACGGCTCAGATGACCCAGAGAAGCATTGTTGAACACTTGCAGATTGCAACTTACGTATCGTGTTGTCAACAATAGATTTGGATGGCTGATTTTAGGGTTCAAGATCTGGTATACCTAAGCAGAGATCCTGAAACTCGTACAGTACTGTTCCAAGATAGAACTGTTGCAAGATAGAACCGTTGCAAGACAGAACAATTGTGTCAACCGACTTGGCGTTGATAAGCCTTGTGAAGCGATGAGAATTTTATTAGTTGAAGATGATCTGCAAGTTTCGACTGTGCTGGCATCTACCCTCGTGAACCAAAGTCATGTGGTTGATGTTGCGATTGATGGACAACAAGGATGGGAACTGCTACAGGTTTGTCCGTATGATTTAATCCTGCTAGATGTAATGTTGCCGAAGTTAGATGGCATCAGCTTTTGTCGCAAGGTCAGAGCTTATAAGCAAGATATTTTGATCATGCTGTTAACGGCTCGGAGTGAGCAAGCAGACCGAGTATTGGGACTGGATGCTGGGGCAGATGACTATATGGTGAAGCCCTTTGATCCAGAGGAGTTGATCGCACGAGTCCGAGCACTCCAGCGACGTGGCATCAGTTCTGCTCCGATTTTGACCTGGGGCAAGTTGCGACTAGAACCCGATCGACGCAGAATCGCTTATGCAGATCAAACTTTGAATTTACGACCCAAAGAATATGCACTGTTAGAGTTATTTCTCCGCAATCCGCAGCGAATTTTTAGTCGGCGGGAAATCCTCGATCGACTTTGGTCACTTGAAGATGAGCCACCGGATGAATCAACGATCAAAGCCCATATCAAAGGGATTCGTCGCGCTCTAAGAACGTTTGGGGCAGAGCATCTGATTCAAACGCTGTATGGTCAGGGATATGGGCTGAGTCCGCAGGTTGAAGAGCCAACACCAAAAGCCGATCGAACTCAAGCGATCGTGGCGGAAATTTGGCAACAGGTGAAAGGATTGAGCTTCGATCGACTGAGTGTGCTGCAATCTGCCGTGAATGTACTCAAGCGAGGAGAATTTTCAGAGAAACTGCGATCGGATGCGGCTCAAAGCTCACATCGGTTAGCAGGTGCACTTGGAATGTTCGGCTTTTCGGAAGGGTCACAAGTCGCCTTGCAACTGGAACACTTGTTTGAATCTGGCGATTTAACAGACTGCCAAGAGATCGAGCGAACTGACGAATTGATTCAGTACCTCCAGCACTATCTAAAGGTTCAAGATCAAGTGAGAACAGTTGAACCAAAATTTCAGGCTGCTAGTGTTTCTGAGAGACCGATTCAAGCTAGAGTTTTAGCGATCGATGATGATGAATCTTTGATTGTTCTCTTACAGGAAGTTTTGCGTCCTTTGGGAGTCGAGATCATTCCGCTGCATTCACCGAGCCAACTCTGGCAGGCTCTAAACGAGATTCAGCCCGATCTCGTGCTGCTCGATGTTCAGATGCCCGAAGTGAATGGGCTTGAACTTTGTAAAGCGATTCGGGCAAGTGAACAATGGCGATGGCTGCCGATTATCTTTTTAACCGTGTGTCAGGACTTTCAGACTCAGAGCCAAGTGTTTGAAATTGGTGCGGATGATTACCTGATGAAACCCGTAGTACCCTCAGTTTTAGCCACTCGGATTTTTAATCGAATTTCCAGATTGCAAGTGATCCAGCAATCCGCGATCGCAGCCTCACAAGATGCTGTTCTGCCTTCTCTGTAATCATTCACTGGATTTTCTCTTTGTTTTTGTATTGTTCTAAATGTCTTGAGCAACTGTTTGAGACGGGGAGAGAGTTTGGCGATCGTAGTGTCGATCGCACTTCTGTTCTAATCTCAACCTTTCATCCTGTAAGAAAAACTCTTGCAGGATTTTTTTAAGCTGAAGATTCTCCAGTTTTTCACCGTGTTATTCCATACTGAATACAGACTGCCTATTCGTACTTTGTCTACAGCGCAGATTTTTCGATTTAACAAATATAATGAAAGGCTCCACGCAGATCTCGATCGATACCTTGCGCCTGCTTTTAATCGAAGACTCAGAAGACGATGCAATTCTGCTCCTGAGTGTCCTTCGCAAAGCAGGGTATCATCTCATGTCTGAACGTGTAGCAACCCTTGAAGCGCTTCATCTTGCTCTTACCAAACAGCCGTGGGATTTAATTATTGCGGACTATGTTTTGCCCAAGTTTACGGCTCAAGAAGCTTTAGAACTGTTAAAAACCACACAGTTAGATATCCCGTTCATTGTGATTTCGGGCGTGATGGGAGAAGAGACTGCCACTGCCATCATGAGATCTGGCGCACAGGACTATCTGCTAAAAGACCGTTTGAGCCGTTTAGTGCCTGCGATCGAGCGAGAACTACGAGATGCTGAAATCCGGCGTGCGAAACGGAAAGCAGAAGCCGATTTGCGGCAAGCGTATGAAGGATTAGAAGTCTTAGTTCAACAACGCACCGCAGAGTTGCAAATCGCAAATGAATCTTTGCAACAACTTGCTGCCATCGTGGAATCTTCCAATGATGCGATTATCAGTACAAGCTTAGATGGAATGGTACTGAGTTGGAATCGAGGAGCCGAAACAATGTATGGTTACTCCAGAGCAGAAGCAATTGGGCAATGGATCAAGTCCTTAGTTCGTCCGATCACAGAACAGCAAAGAACCATTCATCACCGCAAAGATGGACAAGCGATCGATGTATTTCTCACCATTTCGCCTGTGCGATCGTCGAATGGCATGATCACCGGACAGTCTTGGATTGTTCGGGACATTACCGAACTCCGCGCAGTTGAAAAGATGAAAGACGAATTTATCTCGATCGTGAGTCATGAGCTTCGGACTCCATTAACTTCGATTCGTGCTTCACTTGGATTATTGTTGATGGGAAAGCTCGGAGCACTACCAGACGCGAGTTTGCCCTTTCTCGAAGTTGCAGTGAAGAATACCGATCGATTGATGCGATTGATCAATAACATTCTCGATTTAGAGCGACTGAATGCAGGCGAAATTACTCTTTCTCGGCAGTCTTGCAATCTAGCAGATTTAATGCAACAAGCTGTTGAAGTGATGCAGGGCAGTGCAGATGAAGCGAACATTCAATTTGATTGCCAAGTGCTATCTGTAACTGTGATTGTGGATCACGATCGAATTTTACAAACGTTGACCAATCTTTTAAGCAATGCAATTAAGTTCTCTGTTACGAATGGAACAGTCGAACTCAGCGCAGAGCGAGCTTCTGGAGAGGTTCGGATTGCAGTGAAAGATCAAGGTCGTGGCATTCCGAGTGATAAGATCGAGCGAATCTTTGAGCGGTTTCAACAAGTCGATGCGTCTGATTCGAGACAACAAGGTGGAACGGGATTAGGGCTTGCAATCTGTCGAAGTATTGTTCAGCAACACGGTGGACGGATCTGGGTTGAGAGTGTGTTAGGAGTCGGAAGCACGTTTTATTTTACATTGCCCATCTAAGTACTATGCAGCACATTCTCCTGATTGATGACGAGATTGATATTCGGCTGGTCGTTAAAGCCACATTAGAACTGGTTGGCGGAATGCAGGTGAGTGTCGCAGTCTGCGGACTAGAAGGCTTACAGAAAGCAGAATCAGAGCAACCAGATGCCATTTTGCTGGATATGATGCTGCCTGATATGGATGGAGCAATGACTTTGAAGAAACTTCGAGAGAATCCAAAGACTGCTCAGATTCCAGTGATTTTTTTGACTGCTAAAACACAGATTGCCCAACAGCAAAAATTTATCGAATCTGGCGCGATCGCAGTAATCACTAAACCGTTTGATCCAGCGTTGTTATCGGATCAAGTTGCAACGGCTCTCGGTTGGTCTTAGAATTTCATCTAAACAACTATAAATGTTTCACCAGTTTTTCACCCTGCTTCTTTTAATCTGCTTAAGGAAGAAACATATTGTTTCTTGAGGCTGGGGTAGAAGCTGACTGTCTGGGCTTCTACCTTTCTATTTTCAGTGGTTCGCGATCGTCAAAAATAGCATTCTATGAAGGCTGTTAGAAATTTGGCTAATACTCCGAAAACAGTAAAAGTGGGTGGTCTACTGCTTTTATCGATCGTGGGAATGATCTCGATCGTAGAAGCACGAGAGATACGAGTCCGAATCAATCGCTGGCTAAGTTTACAGCAGTTGAATGGACAGGTCAGATTTTGGCAGGGCGGCAATTCAAGAGCGGCTCGATCGAGCGATCGATTGCAAGCGGTAGGAGATGGAGTCACTACGGGTAACAATTCGAGCGTTGTTTTAGCGATCGATTTAGGAATCGGACAAGTGAATGTTTCCGAACGCACCAGAGTTAATGTTCGCGCCTTGGAATCCACTGCAAATGGGGGACGAGTCACACGATTGGTTGTGCCGACGGGACGAGTTCAACTCAAAGTTCGTCCCTTGAGCAATCCTGATTCTCAGCTTGACATTGAAACCCCTGCGGGAGTTGCAGGAGTGCGAGGAACACAATTTGGCATCAATGTTCAGCGCAGTGGCAAGATGAGCATTGCGACCAAGCAAGGGAAAGTGGAATCGATCGCACAAGGACAAAACGTGATGGTTAATTCCGGGTTTCAGAACTTTACGATTCCGGGAGAGCCACCGTCTGAACCAGTGCCGATTACGAATGATACGAGCTTGAAATATGAATTTGTTCGGAGTATCGATCAAGGCGTGAGACGACTGCGCCTGAGTGCTCAAGTCGATCCGGTCAATAGTGTCTTGGTGAATGGAATCGAGCAGAACACCGATCGCAATGGTAGATTTAGTGTCGAACTGGATACGATCTCGTTTCCTACAATTCGGGTAACGGTCGTGACTCCGCTAGGACGACGACAAGGCTATGATCTGGCGTTTCAGTAATCTACGACGAAGGCTTTTACCTGGATTGATTTCGATTGTGACGATCGCGCTTTTATCCTGGATTGGCATCTTACAGCCTGTCGAGCAATTGGCGTATCAAACTTTGTTTTGGATGCGGGGCGAACAGACTTGGAATGATCGCGTTGTAGTAGTTCAAATTGACGATCGAAGTTTAGAAAAGATCGGACGTTTTCCGTGGAATCGCAAGCAGTATGTTCAATTATTGAATGTTCTAAGTGAGGCGGATGTGGTTGCATTTGATTTAATCTGGTCAGAACCCAGTTTAGAAGATGCGGATTTAGCAACTGCGATCGGGCAACACGGAAGAGTTGTACTAGCAGGTGCAAGAGATAGTATTGGAGTAAATTTAGAGCCTGTTAAGTCGCTGAAAGAAGTTGCAAGTGCGATCGGACATATTGAAAAGCAGATTGATGTGGATGGGATTTCTCGCAGTGTTCGAGCTTTTGTACATAACATTCCTGCTTTTGCGATCGCGACCTTACAAACCGATGCTTTAGTGCAAGAAGGAATCACTTTACCGACCTCTAATCGATCGCTTTTAATCAATTGGTTAAGATCCAGCAAACACATTCCTAGCTATTCTTTTATCGATGTTGTTCGCGGTCAAGTTCCAGGACAAAGCTTTCAAAACAAACTTGTTTTAGTTGGTGTAACTGCAACAGGGCTGGATGAATTGATCACTCCGTTCGATCGCACAGTACCCACAAGTGGCATCTATTTACATGCAACTTTGATCAACAATCTACTTCAAGGCAATCTACTTCGGAGAGTTCCGAATATTTGGATTGTTGAATTATTCGCTGCATTAAGTCTCAGTGTATGGCTCGATCGACTAAGAACATCAGCACAATTCTGGATTGGAATTAGTTTTGCGATCGCATGGTTCCTCTTTTCCCTACTTGCTCTAAAACTTGGTGCGATTTGGCTTCCTGTTGCGGCTCCGATTGTTTTGATTATTTTGATTGTCAGCATTCGCATTCTTCAAGAGCGACTGAGCTTAAATGCAGTGCTACAACATCAAGTTCAAGAACTATGGCAGCGTTATTATCCCGATCTCGTCAATCGTCCTGCTTCTGATGCTCTTGTAACCCAGAAGCTTGCACAACAACCTATTTCAATGCAGAGAGCGAAACAACTGGCAACTTTAGCAGAACAATTTGGGCGATCTCATGCGGCTCAAGCTGCGATCGCTCGAAATTTGTCGATCGGGTTACTGGCTTCTGATTTGGATGGCTTTATTTGGTTCTGTAACCCGATCGCCTCTACATGGCTCAATGTTCAAGTTGGAACGATTCTACAGTCCAAATTAGTACCAACTTGGATTGATCAATCCCAATGGAATCAGGAGCTTCAAACGATTCAAACCTCCGAAACAGCACCCTTTGAAGTGATTCAACTCGATCGCTGGTTTGAACTTAGATTTGAACCTTTGTTTTATCAATCTCAAGATTTGCGACCGAGTGGTTTATTGCTGATTCTTGAAGACATCACAGAGCGAAAACAATTTGCGATCGCGCTTCAAAACTACGCAGATACCCAAGCCGTTTTGAACCAACGCCTCACCGAGCGCACCACTCAACTCGAACTCGTCAATCAAGAATTAGAAGCGTTTAGCTATGCTGTTTCTCATGACCTTCGCGCACCTCTGAGACGGATCAAAGGCTTTAGTGAGTTGTTACTTGACGAGACTGAGCTAGGTCAAACTGGAAAAGACTATCTCGATCGCATTCAACTCTCTGTTCAACGCATGGGAGATTTGATCGAAGACCTGTTGAAGCTTTCGCGGATCATTCGGGCTGAAATGTATCCAGAAGCGGTTGATCTGAGTCAAATGGCGCTGTCGATCGTGCAAGAGTTCCAACAACAGTCCGATCGAGTTGCAAGGATCACAATTCACCCAGAACTATCTTGTCACGGAGATGCCCGCTTACTAAGAGTTGCACTAGAGAACTTACTCGGAAATGCTTGGAAATATACCCGTCAGAAAGCGATCGCAGAGATTGAATTTGGACAAATAGAACCGAATGTTTTCTTTGTTCAAGACAATGGAGCAGGGTTCGAGATGTCACAGGTCGATCGCTTGTTTGGAGCCTTCCAACGCCTCCACACTCAAGAAGAATTTCCCGGAAATGGCATTGGATTAATGACGGCTCGACGAATCATTCATCGGCATCAAGGGCAGATTTGGGCGAAAGGAATTGTCGATCGAGGAGCAACATTCTATTTCACGATCGCTTCCCAAGTTTCGGGCTATGATACTTAGCATTCATTTTTCTTAAGGTATGCCAGTTCTGACGATCGAAATGCTGTGTTCAGAAGCAACTGTGTTTTCAGCCGTTGAGTCTCAACATCCAGAACCTCTACTTTACGGTATTACTGATGGAAAAGCAGTTGGAACCTACTTAGAGCAAAAATTTAGGCTTTATCTAAAAGAGCGCTATGAATTTGTAGAAGGCAATTCTGCAAGTGGGATCGATTTTCCAGGATTGTTTGTTGACATTAAAGTGACCAGCATCAAACAGCCTCAATCATCTTGCCCTTTTAAGTCAGCAAGGCAAAAAATCTATGGATTGGGGTACTCATTACTTATTTTCGTTTACGATAAAGCAGACAATAGCGACAATCGAACTGCCACACTAAACATTTTGCATACAATTTTTGTTAGTGCTGAGAAGACAGCAGACTTCCAGATGACTCGTGGAATTCGTAATATCTTAGAAAATGAAGGCAACAGAGATGATCTAATTGCTTTTATGCTCGATCGTAATCTTCCAGTGGATGACATTGAAGCCTCTAACATTGCAGATGAGATTATGCGTAATCCTCCCGCTCAAGGCTTTCTAACGATTTCTAATGCGCTACAGTGGCGGCTTCAGTATGGAAGAGTCATCGATCGGGCAGGACAAGAAAAAGGAATTATCGCAGTTTATAGAACAAGTTCATGATTAGTAGTTCTCAGAAAACAAAAGTAGCGTATGGAGATTTTCAAACTCCACTAGGACTTGCAGAAAAAGTCTGTCAGCGACTAATCAAGTTAGATGTTTGTCCTGATATAGTGGTTGAGCCAACTTGTGGAGTAGGCAATTTTATCAATGCTGCATCTAGCTCATTCTGCTCAGCAAGTAGAATTATTGGAATCGAGATCAATCAGCAATACATTCATCAAATTCAGGAAAATAAACAACTGCTGCAAGATCAAAGAATTGATCTTCAACAGGCAGATTTCTTTCGATTTGATTGGTCATCCTGGATTAATCAATTGAAAGGGAACATCTTAGTGCTGGGCAACTTTCCCTGGGTAACAAATGCACAACAAGGCAGCATTGGAGGCGAAAACCTCCCCCTAAAAAGCAACTTCCAGAATCACAATGGCTTGGATGCCATCACAGGAAAAAGCAATTTTGATATCTCAGAATGGATGCTGATCCAGACTATTCTATGGCTACAGGGTCGCGATTCAACTCTGGCAATGCTCTGTAAGACATCAGTTTCCAGAAAGATATTAAGCTATCTTCATTCTCGGCAGCTTAGTCTTGCTGATTGTGCAACTTATAAAATTGATGCCAAGAAGCATTTTGATGCAGATGTAGAAGCTTGTTTACTGTATTGCAGATTTGATTCAACCTCAAGAAACTACTATTGCAATGTGTTTGATAGTCTTGAAAGCACAACATACTATCGAATTGGATATCGAAATCATCGGCTTGTTAGAGACATTGATGCTTTTGAGAAACTAAGACGGTTTTATGCGCCTGAGTCGGGAACTAAATGGCGATCGGGAATTAAGCACGATTGCTCAAAAGTGATGGAATTTCGAGAGTTTGGTGATACTTTTGTCAATGGACTTGGAGAAGCGATCGATCTCGAAGACGCTTATCTCTTTCCGTTATTAAAAGGCTCTGATATTGCTCAAGACCGAATAGCAACAACAGATAAATCTGTTCTCGTAACTCAAAAGTTTGTGGGTGAATCGACTGAGCCTATACGTTCACTAGCTCCTAAAACCTGGAAATATTTAGAATCTCATTCAGAGCAATTGGCGAGTAGAAAAAGTAAGATATATCACAATCATCCTAAATTCTCTATTTTCGGTGTTGGTGCATATACCTTTGCACCCTGGAAAATTGCAATTTGTGGACTTTATAAGAAGCTAGAGTTCAAGTTGATTGGTTCGATTCAAAACAAGCCAGTTGTTTTTGATGATACAGTTTATTTTCTTAGTTTTGAAGATAAAGAAACTGCTTTAAGAACCTTGGAGATTTTGACATCTTCACCCGTACTAGATTTTTATTCATCCTTGATATTTTGGGACGAAAAGCGCCCCATTAAATCTAGTATTCTGAGTAGTCTAAACCTAACAACTTTGCTCGAATCAGTTAAGTAGACTCAAGATGAGTGTCTGGCAGTTTCGATTGCATCTGCAAATTTGGCAATCGCAGATGAGCTTTTTCTCGCAATTGTTCTTCTGAGTGCCGTTCCTGCGTGACAGATTCTCGTGCGGCTTCGTCAAGATCATCAGCTTGCAGAGTGTCTAGGGCATCTTCAGCCCGACGATGAACGGTTTGATTACGATGCGCTTCATTAAGACGTTGTTGTGTCGTTGATTGCCGCAATTGTTCTTCCAAGGGTTGTCCGTCAGTCATCGACATCCTATGCTCTCCTGTCTTGTTTCGATTCGAGCAGAGCGAAATCGCTCTAGGTTTAACCTACGAAAAGACTGTGAGGAACTTGTGAGGAAACAGAATCAAACTTCCAAGGAAGTTTTTGGTTCAGCAGGAAGAATCGAACTAATTGAACTCTGGGGATAAGCTTTTTCTCGCAGTTGTTTTGCCTGACGTAGTGCGAGATCTGCCACTCGATACAAGGTTCTGAGATCTTTGCCATCTTCAGGATACTGGGCGACCCCTGCACTAAAGGTGACAGAGACTGTCTCTCCAGTATCAATCCGCATCGCGTGTTGGTCAATATGTTCGAGTACCCTAATGAGACGCTGTACTCCTGCTTCGCGAGTCATTCCATACATCCCGATCACAAATTCTTCGCCGCCCCAGCGAGCGACAACGTCCTCACTACAGAAGGATTGTCGCAGCAAATGACCCAACTGCCGCAACACTACATCCCCGGCGGCATGACCATACTCCGCATTCACATCGCGTAAGTGATCTACATCAATTACCGCGATCGCAATCGGTTGATGGGAGTGTTCGGACGATCGAAAGAATGCTTCTAGCTCTTGGGTCGATTTCCGTCGGTTTGTAACTCCGGTCAGCGGGTCAATTTCTAGCAATTGCCGCAGTAATTTCACTCGTTCCAATCGGTTGAGCAGTCGCGCTACTAGCTCTGCTTCTACAATCGGTTTACTAACAAAATCATCGGCTCCAGCCGCAAACACTTGAGCGATCGTTTCAGATTCTGAATGGGCAGTAAGAATGACGATCGGGAGTTGATTCCAGCGCAAATCACTGCGAACAACTTGGCAGAGTTCAATGCCGTTCACGTCAGGAAATTCAAGATCAAGCACCACTATATCTGGCTTTACGGTTTCTAAAGTGTTCCAGAAACGATGCGGATCGCTGAGGGTAAAGACTTGCAATCCCCAAGGTTGCAGCACAGCGGTTAATGCGTTTAACAGTGCCACATCATCATCGACAACAAGCACTTTCGCTTGAGTCGGTGAAACTCGCTGGATGATTTGAGCGATCGCATCTAGAATCTGTGATGTTGGAGTGGATCGATCCAGTAACAATCGTCCACCTCTACGGGCGACTTCCAGGCGTTCAGCAAGGTCATTTCGAGCCGTAAGCACGATCGTGGGAATCGCAGGGGAATAGTTTTGAAAGGTTGAGAGCAATTCGAGTCCAGCTTCTAGCGCATCAAAGCAGTCTAAATCAAGTAGAACTAGGCTAGGAGATTCGTTTTCACAGAGCTTAGTCGCATTTTTGAGTGTTGAAGCGATCGTACTTTGATAGCCCCAGAGCAGTATTTCTTTTTTAAGTAGCTCAATGAAAGTGCGATCGCGTGAAACAATTAAAATTAAAGGCTGATGCAATCTTGATTCGGTAAGCGTTCCTGTTGGTTCTGAACAGATTGATTCATTGGCGGAAGTAGGAAGATCAATTACTCGGCGCAAAGTTAAGACAAGCTCTCTAAGGTGACTCAAGGTTTTCGCTTTTAGAGATGGTTTCGTTAAGAGCAATTCAATCTCTTTGGCAATCTGTGAGCCTTCAGGAAAGCCAAATGTCCCTAATGATCCTGCCAATGTATGGGCTTGCTGTGCTGCTGCTGCTTGAAGTTCCAGATTCGCTTGGCAAACCACTTGCTCGATCACACCGATCTGTTGATTTGCGCGGTCTTTGTAGCTGTTCCAAATAGCGTTAAGCTTCGATCGAAGTTCTTGTGCGATCGGATTAGCAGAATCTGTCGAGGCTGAACTGAGCGGCTTCAAACGATATCCAATGCCATACACGGTTTCAATCAAATCGGCGGGTGCGCCTACGGACTTCAGTTTCTGCCGCAAGCCTTTAATGTGAGTCCTAACAGCTTCTTCACCGGGCATGTCTTCATACGTCCACAGATGCTCCAAGATACTGCTGCAACTAAACACACGTCGCCCATTTCGTAGAAACAGTTCAAGCAACGCATATTCTTTCGGAGTCAGGATGAGCGGGGTCGCGTGATATTGCACTTCGCAAGTGCTGGGGTTGAGTTGTAACTCTTCCCATTCGAGGATCGGAGAGGATGCCGCATTGGCGCGTCTGAACAAGGCGCGAATTCGAGCCACTAATTCTTCTTCGTCGAAGGGTTTAACCAGGTAATCATCGGCTCCGGCATCCAGCCCTAATACGCGATCGTGGTGGCTGTCGTGGGCGGTCAGAAGCAGAATCGGGAGTTGGATGGAGTTCGATCGGATCTGCTGACAGACTTCGATGCCGCTCAAGTCCGGGAGTCCGACATCTAAGATTAAAAGATCATATTCAAAACTATCTAAGAGTGCTAATCCCGCTTTTCCCGTTTCTGCGATTTCGACCACATAATGATGAGTGGTGAGAACGGTCGTGAGTGCCTGAGCGGTTAATTCATCGTCTTCAATGACTAGAATTTTCATAAGAACACTTCTAGACTGCTTAACTCTCTGCTTGCAAGTCTAGAAGGTCTAAATTTTCTTGTTGAATGATGATCACAAATCGTTAACAAGTTTTAGGGCAGGGTCACGCGATCGCCGCGAATGAGATAGCGTCCATTCAACCGGATTGGCAACGGGTCGCCGGAAAACGCTGCCGCAGATGATCCCGGTCGTTGGGCATGGATATGGAGATGCGGTTCATCACTTGCCCCAGAGTTACCCACTTCAGCAATGCGATCGCCAGTCTTAACCTCTACGCCTGTCTGAACCGAAAGACTGCGGGGACGAAAATGAGCAAGAGCGATATCTGCATCCCTACAGCGCAACATCACATAATTACCGCTGCGATTAACCTGATCGATTTCTGGGATGGTCATGTCTGGAAAACTGTCGATCGCTGTGACAATTGTTCCTGTGCAGGGAGCTAATACGGGTTCACCATAAATTTGGTAGACAGTCGGATCGCTAGGAGCTAAGCCTGGTGAGCGCAAGCCGAATCGATCGGTCTGGATAATATCAATTCCGTAACTCTGCCCCCGATAGGCGCGAAAACGCGGAACTGATTCGTCTAGTGTCTTCAAGTGAGCATTAATCCGAATATCATTACCTCCATTGAGAATCAGATAGTGACTGCCTCGTAGTGGAAAGGCTAAATCCACAGTCGGAATCATCGGGGGAAACTGACCGCTCCAGCTTCGAGCCGCTTCGTTACCTGCAAATATGCCAAACGCAACGAACCCAACGATCGCTGCCCAACCCAACTGACTAGAGGGCATCCGATACCGTGGCGGATGTCGCTTTAGCCCAGTGATCAAGACCACGATAAAGAGTAGACCGTAAGCATAAGGCATCCACCAGGGGGGAAACATCCAGAGTCCCGCACGAGCGATCGCGAATAAGAGAATCGCTGTGATCAGAGCTTGAAGCGAGAACCCTAATCCATTTCGGGGCGGCGCGATCGCGAACCAGGCGATCGCACCAAGCGGTAAAACAAGCTGTGCCAAAATTAGAAGAGTAATCATTGTAACGATCGCCTTGTCCGAATTGCAAAACCAGACAGAATCGCGATGACTGCTAGCCCTGCTAGCTCTGGGTTAGCACTTCCAAGAAATCCGAGAAAAACCAAGCCGCCAAGGAACCCAAGATAGACCTTTTTCTTGGCTCGATCGCGATTTTTACCTTGGAAGATGGGAGCGGTAGAAACACCAAAAGCGCCCCCAACGAAAGCAGCGATAGAAATGCTAGGTTTGCCAGATACGGGGATTGTTGACTGCCTCGGAACCCTAGAAAACCCAGAAAACCCAAGATACTAAGAAAGCGCCTGTCATTTGCCCGATTCATGTGCCTTACCTTCTGCTGTGGGTTGCTGTTTAGTAGAGAAAATAACGTTTTAACTGTCGTTGAAGAGATTCCTCCTACTCAACGGTAAGGCTTAAATGTGGGGAATTTGTGAGCAATGGTTATATCTAAAACTTTGGGGCTTCGGGGTGGTGCGATCGACATAATGACCAAGTCAGCTTGCTGACCAACTTGCGGAAATGCAGTACTCGTACAAGGCTTTATTACAATTCCGTTTTCTAACGATCTCAGAATGAACTTTTGAGTAGCCAAGAACTCTCATAGAATCAGAAAGCAAGTCTGCCGTATCAACCATATTACCGAAAAAGGTTGAATTACCGACAATATAGTGAAGTTCAGCCCCGTTTTTCAAGATAGATCTAATCGAACTCAGATGTAAGTGCATATCATGAAAGTACTTCAAAACGTAAATTGCTAAAAGGTGTGAATTTTTTCCCTCAGACATTTTTATTCTTTCTACAGTAGAGAAGATCTTTTCTGGTAAAGCTTTTTCCTCTATTACCCAAGAGTTGAGGCGGCTAGTTGCAATTCCCCAAGTTCCACCAATAGCCAACCAATCTAGTTCACCCGCCTCTTTTGCCGTATCTATAAATTTTGTCCAGTACATATATGGACGAAGTTCACGAATATAGCTGATTCGATTTGGATAAGGAGGCGAAGTTATCACCTTATTTACCTTAATGTTATCTAGATTGATTATATTTCGAGCATCTACTTCCAGTACTTTGGCACTACCAATAACATTTTTCTCAGCAGCTTTGAGAATAAATTCAAGAATACTTAAAAAAAGTTTTTCTATATATTCAATCTCATGATGAGCTACCGTATCACTGAATGACATGGAAATATGATTAAAAGCTGCTGATGAAGTCTCAATTATCAAGCGACAGAAGGCAATCCAAACAATACTGTATTTATCATTCTCTTTAGGTTCTCCAAATTGCCTCACTAGAGCAGTTCGCAGAGATGCAAGAACTTTGAGTGTATGACTAGACCACCACCGCTCGATGTTGAATATGTGCGGTATCCAGTTATCTTGGTCTACTTGATTTTTACACTCCTCCAAAGCCTCCCGCACTCTTTCACCAATATCTAATAGACAGTCTTCAGCATAATTTCGGTATTTAGCATTTCCAAGCCAAATAAGAAATGGGTTGATATCAAAAGCAAATGCTTGATTTCCTCGTTCAGCAGCAACAAGACCTGTCGTAGCCGTTCCAGAAAAAGGGTCAAGAATTATCGCTCCGGTATCGACCGAGGACAAAAGGCTTTCAACAAGCTTTACTCCATATGCTGGCGTAAGGCGAAGCCAGCCGTGTCGCCCAAGACTGCGATTAGCTTTGAAAGTGTAGTCTGATCGTTGTGGAACTGTAGATATCATCACTCTGCCCTGAGTAAAATTTCTAATGTGCTATATACTTCACTCTTGATCACCTCAGAGTTCCGATGGAAAAAATCTGCTAAGTCATAACCCAAAACTTCCCTGGAAAAAACAAACAGCGAAATTTGGCTACTACCAGACGTTGTGCCAATAATTATTCCTCCACGACTATTTCGATAACGCAGAACTAAATCTGCGTCAATTTGAGATGAAAAAATTGCAAAGACTGGTAGATAGCCGTTTGCCCAGGAAACAGCAATATTATCTATGTCAGCATTCTGTCTCTTGCTATCTTTGCTTTTGTATCCTTGCCGAACTTCAAACACTGCTCCGTTTAAGGGTGCAGGTACATTGAGAGAGCTACTGTAGTCTGCTATCCACCGCATGACTCTAGCTTTAACGTCAGCATTCCGAATTTCGCTCAGTTCTAACCGCGCATCCAACGACAAAGTTTTATTCTTGTCGTTTTTGGTCTTTGCAATGTAAGACCACAGGGCGTATCTTGGATCTTCGTATTGCGCTTGGTCGATTATTATCTGTCTAAATAGGTTTTCACAACCTTTCCCAATCTGCCTGTAAACCGAAGTCATGCCCCCTGCGGCTTTGTGAGCAGCATACATCAAGTCTGAGTCTAGACCAATCCACGAATAGAATGGGTCTGCTCCATAGATTGATAAGAACCGCGCCAGATCTAGCCCTTCCTCTCTATTACCTAGACCAAATTTAGGCTTGTATCGTCTGCACACCTTTATGGGATCTAAAAATCTCTTGAGGTAAAGGCTTTCATCAGTCACGGCAAATTTTACGCTTTGTTATCTGAACCAAGAAAGTATAGCGTGAACTTGGCGCTGTGGAGCTTGCGAATAATCTTGGAGCTACTGACCTAACCTGCAACCGAAGCAGGCTAACTCATAATTAGATGGATTTGCCATTCCTTAATCTGTTTAACACCCTTGAACTGGGGTTTTATCCGCACGAAAAGCCGCACAACATCCCAAATTGGCGTATTATCTGGAAAAGATGTGCATAATATCCTCATGTGAAATGTTATGTAGCTAAACTGCTCGAATGTTGGTCGCGTTTGTGAAGTGCATTTGAATTCCTTCAGTAATTTCTAAGTATCCAGTTCTAAACATGACCTAGAAACACGATCGCATTCAAGCCATCGCCCGCTAATTTCACAAACGGATACGATCGCATTCTCAATCACCTCGCCCTTTGAGTCCCTGCAATCTGCTAATTTCGAGAACCGTTCTCAAAAAAAGCACCTCTAGAGTGCTTTGCGATCGCATTTCTGATCGGCGCGACGAACATTGATCTGCTCTTCGATCGCATTCAACCCGCTAATTTCGAGAACCGTTGTCAAAAAAAGCACTTTGTATCTCGTCATCTGCACTTGCGTTTATCAAGAGAATGCAAACTTAAGTCGTTGCGATCGCATTCATTGTGAACCTTGAATAAACTCGTTCAGCAAAATCACTCGTTTCTCGATCAAATCCACTCGATCCGATGCTCAAACTGCTTGATCTCTACGAAGTCTTCCGCGATCGTCAATGGCTAGAGTGAGCGCATTCTTTACCAGTGGCAGCTTGCCTCTACTCACTATGCCTGAAGCCAGAAAATCGGCAACTCTCGTCAATCTGCAAGTTGACCTTGTGAATCTTAAATCGATTGATCCAAAACTAGATCTCGGTGATGGAGTCTCGATCGCAGCCCTCGTGAAGCTCATGGAATCCACCCAAGCAGAAATCAACACCCTCAACACAACCTTGAACACCGTTAGCCAAATGCGTCGATCGATCCAGGAAAAAGAACGCGCACTCAATCAACTGAGAGAACGTTTACAACTGGGAATTGCTTTCAAGTACGGCAAAGACAGCCGAGAGCATCGCATTGTCAAACCTCCTGCACCCAAAAAACGGAAGACGAATTCAACAGAATCTACAACGTCGAACCCAAATGAAAGCAGTCTTCCTGACGTGTCATCCCCATCTCGCAATACTGCTAATCTCAATTAGATTATCTAGGTCATTGCGATTCAAGCGGTGTTTCCAGCACCCTACACCACACGAATCTAACCTGCATTCACCCTCTTGCAAGCTCATGCAGGAGGGTTTTAACTGGCTTGATGTCCTGACTCACAAGTTCCTCAAATTTAGTCTCTATAACTGAAGACGTGACAACCCGTTAAGGACATCACTATGTTCCGCAAAATCTTAGTCGCGATCGACCATTCTGACTCGACTTCCATCATTTTTAACCAAGCCCTTGCTCTCGCAAAAGCAAATCAAGCCGAATTGATGATCTTGCACGTCTTTCTACCCTTTGATGAAACCTATCCGAGTGATCCTTATGTCGGAATTTCACAATTAACCACACAAACCTACTTGAAACGCTGGCAAGAACGAGAACAAGCAAGCATGGACAAACTGCGATCGCTCGAAGAACAAGCAACTGCCGCCGGAATTTCGGCTGAATTTTCCCAAAGCATTGGTGATCCAGGCAAAGCGATTTGCACCTTGGCAAAAACATGGAATGCTGACTTGATTGTGATTGGGCGGCGTGGTTTAAGTAGGTTCCAAGAATTTTGGCTAGGTAGTGTCAGTAACTATGTTTTGCATCATGCTCATTGTCATGTCTTGACGATGCAAGGCATTCGTCCGACACAAGACTAATCTGGAGCAGTTGCCAGTGTGTCTTAGAGAATCGATCAGTGCTTGAGTCCACTGAAGTGGACTTTCCTCTGTTAGCCCCGATTTCAATCGAGGGCGGGATGGAGCGGTGAACGAAACATCCAGAAATGGTCTTGTGGAGAGTAGTGCAAGATTTGAGTGAACCTCACAAGTTCCTCAACTTCTTCATCTAAGGTAAAAGTGATGAGAAGAAAAGACTTCTCTGGAACATCATTCTCGAAAGGAGAGTGTTCTCATGAAACTTCAGATCCCTCGCTCGGCGCATCCTGATGTCATTGCTGGACTATCACTGCTTTTAACTCTGACAGGAGGTGTTAGCTGGATTATCTGGCAAACCAGCAACCCTCACTTGAGCACGCAACCCAGCACGATCGCGCAACCTGAAAAGCTCGATCGTGTGACTCCAAAAACTGCACCCCAACCCGCTGTAAAAGCGCCCGCCGCACCCACGCTTCAACAGGCTCCGGCTCAAGAAACACCTGTAACACAGCCCACCTTTGAACCCCCTGCTTATGTTTACTGGCTACAAGCTAGTGGGCAACAGATTGAAATGGTTCCCGTCGCGATCGCAAGAACGCCCCATCGAACTGAAACTGCGGCACTCACCGAAGCACTGACTTATCTATTCACTCATCCGCAGGTCGATCGCTTAAACAGCACCATTCCCGAAGGAACAAAATTGTTGAGCTTGCAACACAAACCGGATGGAATTCATATCGATCTCTCGCAAGCGTTCACACAGGGTGGCGGTACGACCTCAATGACTTATCGAGTAGCACAAGTGCTTTACACTGCCACTAGCCTTGATCCACAAGCAAAAGTCTACTTATCTGTCGAAGGACAACTTTTGAGTGAGGACAATCCACTTGGGGGTGAAGGACTCATCTTGCAGCAACCGCTCACCCGTCAACAATTTGTCGAAGACCTCTTATCTCAGGAGTAAACCGCGTCTGGTTCGCCTATCGTGTACACACAATCGGATGATTCGTCATGGCTAATACCAGATTGAAAAATGTCTGCTACGAATGCCTTGGCGAATTCTATTCGCTTGGGCTTCATGTGTTGCAATCAAAGATTGATTTGGTATGAGATCCTTCTAGATCGATGTTCAAAGCTTCCACTCCAAAATTTGAGCAATTTCCTCAGCGAAGCGAAGCGGCTCGAATGGTTTTGCGATCGCACCTCTAAATCCAAGCGTCTGATAGTAGGGCACATCGCTCGGTTGCACTGTTGCAGTTAATAAAATCACTGGGATTGGTTGCGTAACAGAATTTGCTTGTAGCTTTTGTAGCGTACTGATGCCATCCATTCCCGGCATCATCAAATCGAGCAAAATTGCATTCGGTTTCTCTCGTTCTGCTTTGACTAATCCCTCTGCCCCAGAACTCGCCGTGATGACCTGCCATTTTGCCACCATCTCTAGAGAGATTTTTGCAGCTTCTTGAACTAATGGCTCGTTATCGATCACTAAAATCTGCCGATTTGTCACGCAACGATTCCTCCTGATGCGAGTCTGCTGAAGTCATTCTACGCTGCTTCATTGAACGAACTCGTGTTGCGACTGCGATCGATAAGGTTAATCATCATTGCTCTATTGATGTCAGGGCTATTTTTATCGATCGCAGTAGATCATTGAGCGTAAACGGTTTGGCTAGAAAGCTAGTCGCTCCTAACTGTTGTGCAGTTTGTTGGTTGGTGATCAGTCCGCTAATTGCCACGATCGGTAATTTAGGATTGAGGCTGTGTAACGCTCGGATCGTGGTCGCTCCATCTAAAGTTGGCATCATCATATCTAACAGCACCGCAGAGATCGCGGTTTGATGTTGACCATATAGCGCGATCGCTTCTACTCCATTCTGAGCGATGATTGTTCTGAACTGATGCGCTTCTAGGGCACATCTCGCAATCTCCTGCACTCCCACTTCATCCTCTACAACTAAAATCAGTTCTCCCTGACCTTGAATCTCTGTTAGGGGCAGCGAGTGTTCTGCTGCGGTTTGCTGTATTGCAGGCAGAAAGACTTTGAATTGAGTGCCTTCACCAATCTCGCTGTTCACTTGAACAAAGCCACCGTGATTTTTCACAATGCCGATCACGGTTGAAAGTCCTAATCCGGTTCCTTTTCCTGGCTCTTTGGTGGTGAAAAATGGGTCAAAAATGCGATCGATGAACTCTGGTGCAATTCCTTCACCTGTATCCGCAACTGTAATGACCACGTATGCACCAATTTGAGCCTCAAGGTGCATCTGGGCAAACACACCATCAATCCACAAGTTCTCAGCCGAAACCGTTAACGTTCCACCGTTAGGCATCGCATCTCGCGCATTCACAACTAGATTCATCAGCACTTGATGGAGTTGGGTTGCGTCCCCAGGAACTAACCAAAGATTCGTCGTCGCCAGATTGAGCGTGACGTTAATCAGCTTTGGAAACGTCTGCCGACCCATCTGAACGATCTCTGTGAGTAAATGAGCAACTTGCAAGGGCAGGCGACGGCTCTCTGTTCCTTTCGCAAATGAGAGAATTTGCTTGACTAACTCTGCACCTCGATGAGCATTTGTTTCTAGAAGCTTGAGCAATCTCCAGTGATAGTCATCTAGATCCTTTAGCTTTAAAGGCAACAGTTGAGACACTGTTAGAATCGGAGTCAAAATATTGTTGAGATCATGAGCGATACCACTCGCTAAAGTGCCTAGACTTTCTAGACGTTGGGTTCGCAAAAATTGAGCTTCAAGCTGTTTCTTCTCGGTAATATTTGTGTTTACAACTAAGATCGATTGCGGTTGTTCTGCTTCATCTCGCACTAATGTCCATCGACTGGAGACTATCACCGTTCGCTGAGTTTTGGTGATTTGTTGAAGTTCACCGCTCCATTCGCCTTGTTCGATCACCTGTTGCTGAACAGTCTCAAGATTGTTGCTTTGATCAAATAGCTGCGATGTCTTTTGCCCGATCGCGTCTGCGGCACTCCAACCATACAGAACTTCAGCCCCTCGATTCCAGTACAACACGGTGCTTTCTAGATCTTGCAGCACGATCGCATCAGTCGCGACATCTAACAATGCGGCTTGTCTATGAAGTTGTGCTGCTGTTGCTTTACGTTCGGCTTCAATGCGCTCACAACCGCTCTCAGGACAAGGTTGACCAAGTTTTTGTCTCACGGCTGCTAATACGATCGTACGATCGTGAGTCTGCTGGTAAAGCTTTTGAACCACAACATTCCACTGATCCTGCTGCAATTGCTCAAAGGGTGGATGTCGGGTTTGCGGAAACGGTTGTGAAAGCATGAACTTCGTCATCACATCCGCGATTCTCACCTCGAACAAATTGATAGCTTGAGTTGCAACAGCAATGATGTCTTTCTGAGTTACGATCCCGATGAGTCTGCTGGGTGCTGAATTTTGAGGCTCAACGACTAAAACGCTTATACTGCTGATCTGTTTATGACGAGAAGACGCTGAACGGTAATTCATCTCAGCAATAATCTCTGCGATCGACAGGGTGGCAGCAACAATCAACCGTGAGCGATTTAATACGGAACGTGCAATCAACAATCTGGAAGAACGGAGATCAATCTGCATTGATTTACCTCGATTTGCAATTGTTCCGATTCGGAGCGATTTAGGAATTGTGAAGTGCGCTTACTCAAGTGGGAAATTGAGTGGGAAATTGAGACAAGACATAACCCTAAACGTTCTGGGACTGACACTCTCGAACCTGAAAGCGACCTTTGCTGTGCCCAAAAACATGAATACAGGTTTTCGCCATGCTCTGTCTGATGTATCTCGGTGTACTCAATCAGCGAAATAACATTTGAGAGATTCTGTTAAGAACTTACTACTTCTCGATCGATTTCACAAAAAATATAAAATCTCGTAATAAACTACACAAGAAACGCAATACGCTGGACAATGACTTTATAGTGCAAATCGATTAGTGCTAATCCGTTGAATTTTAAATAGCACGATGCCGACTGCCTTTCATAAAAAAGCTTACTGTATCGGTTTATAAACATCTTGCAGGAAGTAATTGCTGATGACTAGAATTGCTGTTCTTGATGACGATAGCCAGTGGTGTTTTGCAATCAAACGTTACTTACGCGATCGCTTCGATGTCTTCACGTTCACAGATACGGATAGCTTCTTAATTTCGCCGCTAGATTCTTACGATCTAGTGCTGATGGATTTCTCGATTTTACCGATCGACGGTCTGGAACTCACGAATGGCTATCAAGTTCTCGAAAAATTGAAGCGATTACCTGATCCGCCTTTACTGGTCTTAGTTTCAGGCTTTTTCAGCCAAACAGACTCTCTGATGTACAACAAGCAGTTTCCGCAAGCAGATGCCATTCTGACTAAAGACTTGGGACTAGATACCTTTGTAGAGCGACTGCAAGCCCTCGTGATTCCTTAACTTCTACCAATCCTGTCAATGATATGGTTGATTTTCAGCAAAGCAATTCTGTTTCTGCCAGCACTTTACTGCATCGCATAACGGATCGAATTCGCCGATCGTTAGAGTTGCCGGACATCTTAAACGCAACTGTCACGGAACTACGATCGCTGCTCGAAACCGATCGCGTCAAGATTTACCGCTTTGAACCCGATGGAAGTGGCTGTGTAGTTGCAGAATCGCTGAATCCGCATCATTTGCCGTCGCTGCTTGGCTTGTATTTTCCCGCCGATGATATTCCTCTAGCGCATCGCGAACTGTTCGTCAAAGCACGACAGCGATCGATCGTCGATATAGAAGCCCAAAGCATTTTACTCAGTCGGCTCGATCAATCGCAGACCACTTCATTAACCTCGAATCAGGTGCAGCAACTTGCTGTAGAAGAGATTCTAGAACGTCCGGTAGATTCCTGTCATGTGGAATACCTGACAGCGATGGGCGTAAAGTCCTCGTTAGTCGTGCCGATTCTCCATCAAGGTCAGCTTTGGGGATTGCTGGTGTCTCATCATGCTCAATCAAAGCAGATTTCTCACCAAAACTTGCAACTGGTACAACTGTTAGCCGATCAAGTGTCGATCGCAATTACTCAGTCTGATCTATTAAACCAAACTCGTCAGAATGCGGCTCAACAAGCCTTAGTAAATCAAGTCAGTTCATTGCTACACGCTCCTCTGCAAATCGAAGAGATTTTGCAGCAAGTGTTAGAACACATCACCACAGCACTACAGGCAGCAGGAGGGCGACTATATTTAACTGCCGATCAACCGCCAGCCGTTTATACCTGCGGTGTTCAGCCCGTCTTCAATCTGAACTTTGCCCTAGAAGAAACTACGTTCTGGCAACAGTTAAATCATCGCCCCTCGACTGCATCGCCTGAAATAGATTGGGTAGCGCTGCAAACCAGTCAACCGCCAGCATTTGTACAACTTTGTACGATCGACGATCTCTATCAAGTTCCTGAACTAGAAAATTTACAGCAAACCTTTCAAACCGTCGCAATTCGCAGTTTGCTCGTGATGCCCTTGAACTATGGGGCGCAGCAACTTGGTTATCTCACTCTGTTTCGGACAGAGATTGATACCGACATTGCTTGGGCAGGTCGATTCGATTCCGATGCACGTCAGGATCGAGTGCGATCGTCGTTTGCAATGTGGCGCGAAATTAAGTCAGGACAAACGCATCCCTGGACACAGCAAGAACAAGACTGGCTAAAAGCATTAGGGGCGCATTTGATCATGGCAGTGATGCAGCATCGCCTATATCGCTGCGAACATGAGCAACGAGTTTTAGTAGAGATGCGAAATCATCAACTGAGTCAGGCGCGACGGGTTGCTGAAGAAGCGAATCGGCTTAAATCTGATTTTCTCTCTTCAACTAGCCATGAACTTCGCACACCTTTAGCTTCGATTCTCAACTATCTCAAACTACTGCAAGAAGGACTCTATGACACCGAAACCGAACATCAGGAATACATCAACATTGCTCATCAATCCGCAGAAATGTTGGTGGCTATCTTAAACGATGTGTTGGATTTAGCTCGCATCGAAGCGGGAAGAATGCCGATCGAGATGGAATTGTTATCGATCGCTGAAGTACTCACAGAAGCACAACGCTTGTTCGAGATTGACAGTCGAAAAACGGGCATTGCGTTAGAAACAATCTGTCAAGTGGAAACAGTTTGGGCGGATCGCGTCAAAGTTCGGCAAATTATCACCAACCTGATTGCAAATGCGTTTAAATTTACCGAGCAAGGCAAAATCACGGTTTACTGCTGCCAACGAGACGGAATTGCTGAAATTACGATCGCGGATACAGGAATTGGGATTGATCCGAGCCAACGGGATCATCTGTTTGAACCGTTTGTGCAGGCGGATGGCTCGATCAAACGTCGCTATGGTGGAACAGGACTCGGTTTAACAATCTGTAAACGATTGGTGGAACTGATGGGCGGACAAATTTGGATTGCAAGTCGGGGTGTTGGACACGGAACAACCGTCACGTTTACGTTAAGATGCTCAGAAATACCAACACTGGAGAGATAGAGTTCCGAGGAGATCGCTTGAATATTTTGTTGGTGGATGATGATGAGCGATTAGCAATCAGTACAGCTAAACTGCTTCAACGTTATGGACAATGCCAAGTTAAAGTCACAGATCGCCCAACTGAATTCTTTGAGCAATGCGAATCTAACGAAATTGATGTAGTGCTGCTAGATATCAATCTACCCGAAGCAAGATGGGAAGAACAGCCTGTCAGCGGTGCGGATCTTGCCCGGATGCTAAAGGAGAAATCGCACACGGCTCACATTCCGATTATTCTGCTGACGGCGTATGCGTTGGCATCTGAGCGCCAAACGTTGCTACAAATTTCGCAAGCAGACGATCTCTGTATCAAGCCAGTCTTGGACTATCAAGATTTGTTAGCTCGAATGCACCAATTAGTAACGCGATCGCGGATGGCACAATCTCAGGATCAGCATCACGATCGCGAAATTTGAGAAATGAATTACTCGCCTCTGCAAGCAGAATTAAAGGCTTAATTTTGTGCAGGCAAAAAGACGCTATTGCATCATCAAATATCGAACTCTGCCTGCTGTCCCTGCAAGTAACGCTCCCAGTCCAAATAGACCTACAACATAGACTCACAACGAACACCGTAAGGAGATTTCTACGAAAGAGCTTACTGCTTGAAAGACTGCCCTTCGGCTTCGCTCAGGGCGCGATCTCTAGCTGACTGAGCGAAGCCGAAGACAGCGGGCAATTTGTTTTCGATAAATCTCCTAAATTAGCCAAACCAATGAGAAGCGGATTGTTCAGAAGATCCTTTTTCTGGAATGTAATGGTTAATGTCTTGCTCATTCTGATTCAAGATTTCTTGAATACCGTGGCGAATGACATATTCCAGACAGGACTGTTGATCACTACAATGCGGTGCATAGTCGGGGTGGACAGTCTCGCTCTCCTCGATCGCCATAAACAGGCTTGGCACTCGATTTAAGACCCAAACTAGCAATTCTTGGTGCAAATCGGGATGAGCAAAAGCGTGTTGATAAGGATGATTAGGATATCGGTCTAAAATTCTTTCGATTTCTTGTTCGACTGAGTGCTGTGTGACGTTAATAATCGTTTTCGACATGATTGCTCACCTCGGTTAAAGGGTGAATAGTTTTTTTCAAAGCAATAGAAGTGCGTCGATCGAGCGTGTTGATTTAGGGCGATCGCAGATCTATGCTTCCCTATGAAGATATGACTTAATTATGAGGAAGTTGTGAAGAACGTCTCTGAGAAAGAAGCGGCTTCACAATTTTGACCTTTTCCTTGTTCCTCACAAGTTCCTCAAATTGTTCAATTAGGATTGCGAATTAAATAAGGTCGGTAATTGCAAAGGTGATTCGCCCTCACCCTAGCCCTCTCCCAAACTTATACCCTGTACACACAAGTCTTGGATCGCTTCGTTTCAGTCGGCTTCAGCCCCCTAAATCCCCCAAAATTGGGGGACTTTGACCTAGAAAAAGTTCTCCAATTCCAGAAAGGGTTCGTCCTTCAAAGTCCCCCAGAATTGGGGGATTTAGGGGGCGAAAGACTTCAGCAATGACCGATCTCAACTTGTGTGTACACGGTAGCTCCCAAACTTGGGAGAAGGGGTTAGGGGATGAGGGCGAAATTCTCGGCATTAATAAATTCACGTTCCTTATCCTCTTCGTGTTGTCGATCGAGAATTTTCAATGGATCACAAAAAACTGGCTCGATTCCTCCGCTTTCTGCGTCAAGAGGTCGCAATCCCTGAAGCGGATTTGCAGTTAGCATTACGACATTCTGAGCAAGTGCCCAACCTGCTGCCCATGATTCTTTGGCAATATGGACTCGTGACCTTGAACCAGTTAAATCAAATTTTCGATTGGATGGAGCAAAGTTTGTCGGGTGAAGTGTAATGAAATCAATTTATGAATAATGCAACACATTCATTCTACGTTTACCCGACGACGTAGAGACGCGATCGAACGATGATTCGATGTGTTGCACCAATAAATCGATTCAGTATTAGGGCGTGTTTTAAGGTTCTAAAACACACCCTACCTTGTCGTCGATCGATAGAAAACTTCAAGCACGAGGCAACAACCTAAATGCTACGATCGAATCGCTTTTGATTGACCGAAGTGCTAATCCTCACATTTCCTCAACTTCGATGTCTAAAGTGAGGATGGCTGACCCAGTTTTCGTTTGAGGAAGGGTGAGACGCTGATTCGGTCAGGTCTAGCATCGGGAGGAGATTGCTCGTGAAAATTCTACTCGCCGAGGATGACGAGCTTTTAGTGGATCTGCTGGTCAAGGCTCTGGCGGCTCAGCATTATGTTGTTGAAGTCGCAACAGATGGACAAATCGCCTGGGAGCTTGCAGAGCAATATCCGTATGATCTCATTGTGCTCGATGTTGGACTCCCGAATTTAGACGGAATTAGTATCTGTCGCACTTTGCGATCGCAAGGGAATCTCACTCCTGTTTTATTACTCACTGCCAAAGATACGCTCAATACAAAAGTTCTGGGATTAGACGCAGGAGCCGATGATTACGTCACAAAGCCCTTTGAATTACTGGAACTCTTAGCTCGAATTCGAGCCTTGTTAAGACGTGGAGGAGCGATCGCATCTCCTAGCTTGAAATGGCAAGACCTAGAACTCGATCCGAATCAATGTAAAGTAAGCTATCGATCGCAAACGATTCATTTGACCCCTAAAGAATATGGATTGCTGCAACTCTTCATGCACCAACCCAATCGGATTTTTAGCTGTGGTAGCTTAATTGATCATCTTTGGTCATTCGAGGAGCCACCTTCGGATGAAACAGTGCGATCGCATGTCAAGGGACTTCGACAAAAACTAAAATCGGCTGGCTTATCTGATGATCCGATCGAGACGATTTATGGAATTGGGTATCGTTTGAAACCTGAGCCAAAAAAAGATGTGAAATCAGAAGTACAAACCATTTGGCAACAGGTGAAAGTTACGTTATTTGAGCGTTTTGCGGTCATTCAAAAAGCAGCGATCGCGGCTCAGACAGGACAACTACTAGCCGCCCTCAAAGGTCAAGCTGAACAAGATGCACACAAACTAGCAGGATCTATGGGGATGTTTGGATCAGATCAAGGATCTCAGATTGCTCAGCAATTAGAGCAACTTTTTCAGATCAAAACGCGCCTACGCTCCAGCCAAATCAAAAAGCTCGCTCAACTGACTCAAGCTCTACATCAAGCTTTACAGCAGATGGATGGACGATCGAGTTTATTGGAAGATGAAGAACAAGAACCGTCTTCTCAGATCGAAGCTAGAGTCCTGGTCGTAGATGATGATGAAACGATTTTGACGAGCTTACAGAAGTTACTCACACCTTGGGGATTGCAGGTAATTGTACTAAACGAGCCAGCAAGATATTTAGATGTCTTTGAAGCAACCTCACCGGATATTGTCATTCTCGATGAAGAAATGCCTGTTTTCACGGGGACTGAGCTATGTCGAATGACTCGAAATCTGTCTCAAGGGCAAGACATTCCCATCCTATTTTTAACCGCACATAACGATCTGGAGACTATCGATCGAATTCTTTCAGCAGGTGCAACAGATTTTGTGATTAAGCCTTTAGTCAGTCCTGAACTGATCATTCGAGTCATTCATCGACTGGAACAATCCCGCTTACTTCGCGGCTCAAATCTTGATGCGCTGACTGGAGTTGCAAATCGGCAACAATCCAGCCAAGCGATTACGAAGTTGTTAAACAATCACGCTGCGATCGAGTTCTCTGTCGTTACGGTGCAAAACCTCAAGCAAATTAACCTCGACTGGGGCTATGAAATCGGAGATCAGATTTTGCGTCGGCTAGGACAAATTTTGCAGTCGAATTTGCCGGAATCTGCGATCGTCGGACGTTGGGGAGGAGCAGAATTCATTGTTGGGATGCCTGAACTCAACTTGAACCTTTTTCTACCGCAGATTGCAACAACATTGGAGCAGCTATCTTTCACTTCAGGAACAGGAGCAATCAGCGGAGTGAAGTGTTTATTTGGAATCGCTCAATCTCCTGAAAATGGACAAGACTTACAAGCTTTGTATCAAACTGCAATGAGAAATCTTACAACCACCCATCTACAGGAGTCTCAATGTTAGAGCAATTGCACTCATTCTTGAGTTCTAGCCCTTTTATTCCACATGGGCACTGCTATCTGTGGAACAGGGAATTGGTGTGGTTGCATTTGCTTTCAGATTTATTCATTGCCTTGGCTTACTATTCCATTCCATTCACATTGTTCTATTTCGTCAAAAAGCGAAAGGATGTCCCGTTTAATTGGATATTTTGGTCATTTGGCATTTTCATTGTGGCGTGTGGAACAAGCCATCTCATGAATGTTTGGACGCTTTGGTATCCAACGTATTGGGTTTCTGGAACCATTAAAGCGATAACCGCGATCGCATCTGTCTACACGGCTGCATCCATGTTCCCGCTCGTTCCCCAAGCTCTAGCCCTTCCGAGTCCAGCCGAATTGCAACTCCAAATTCGCGAACGCCATCAAGCAGAAATAGCATTGCGGCAAGCTTATGACGAGCTAGAGCAAGGTATTCAAGAACGCACAACCGATCTCGCCACGGCTAACCAGGCTCTACAAGCTGAGATCAATGAACGTCAACGAACAGAAGCGCTGTTGAGATCAATGACAAATGCCTCGCCGTTAGCTTTTTTAGTCGTTGATAACCGGACAGATAAAATTCTCTACTTTAACCATTGCTTCTGCGAGATTTGGGGAATTGAAGCGATCGAAGAACAGATGCAGCGGGATGAACTGAAGAATAATGACCTCATTCCTCATTGTTTGCCTGTTTTAGCCGATATTCCAGCCTTTGCAGAATCCTGTAAACCGCTTCAGAGTGAAGAAAATCGGATTGTGATTGAAGATGAAATTCCCTTTGCTGACGGGCGAACCATTCGGCGATTTTCTGGTCAGATTCGGGATGAAAGCGATCGCTATTTTGGGCGACTGTATTTGTTTGAAGATATTACACAGCGCAAACGGAACGAAACAGAGCTAAGAACGATGACTCAGGTGCTTGAGAGTGCGGTAGAAGGAATTTCTCAATTGGATACTCAAGGGCATTACGTTAAAGTCAATCCAGCTTATGCAAATATGGTCGGTTATCAAGCAGAAGAGATGATTGGGATGAATTGGGAGGGAACCGTTCATCCTGATGATCTCGAAAAGATGGTTAATGCCTATGAATATATGCTTGCTCAAGGGAAAGTCGAAGTCGAAGCGAAAGCTGTACGGAAAGATGGCTCAACCTTTGATAAGCAATTGACCATGATCTCAGCCTTCGATGCTCAGCAGCAATTGATCGGACATTACTGCTTTATGAAAGATGTCAGCGAACGGCGAGAAGTAGAACGGCTGAAGGATGAATTTATTTCGGTCGTGAGTCATGAACTGAGAACACCTTTGACTTCGATCTCTGCTGCACTCGATTTACTCGCAGGTGGAGTACTACAAACTCAACCGGATGAAGCTCAACGAATGCTAAATATTGCCGCCAATAACACCGATCGCTTAGTTCGATTGATCAATGACATTTTAGATATTGAACGGATTGAATCCGGCAAGATTACCATGACGAAGCAATCTTGTAATGTCGCTGATTTGATGACACAAGCGATCGAGGTGATTCAGGAAGTGGCAGACCAAGCTGAAGTTCAAGTCGAGGTGAGTCCGCTTACTGTTCAAGTTTGGGCAGATAGCGATCGGATTATCCAAGTGCTGACCAATCTCCTGAGCAATGCAATCAAATTCTCTCCTGCAAACTCGATCGTTTCTCTCACCGCAGAAATCAAAGAATACGAGCCTTCATTTTTTTCACTCCAACCTGCATCTTATGTTCTATTCAAAGTTCAAGATCAAGGGCGTGGGATTCCGGCAGACAAGCTAGAGTCTATCTTTGAGCGCTTCCAGCAAGTCGATGCTTCTGACTCACGACAACGAGGAGGAACCGGATTAGGATTAGCAATTTGTCGCAGCATCTTACAGCAGCATGGTGGACAGATTTGGGTTTCTAGTGCATTAGGAATGGGCAGCACATTTTGGTTTACTTTACCCATTACTCATGATCTAACAGCCGCTCCTGCTTGTGATGTGACTCAATTTGCTCCACCTCTGATTTTAGAGTGCGATGATGATCCTTCAGTTCGTGCGGTCATTCAGGCATTGCTAGAACGTCAGGGCTATCGAGTTCTGTCAGTCGGTTCTGGAGCAGAAGCAGTCAAACAAGCCAGCGAAGCTCATCCAGCAGTCATTTTGCTCAATCTCATGATGCCTGAGATGAATGGTTGGGAGACGCTTGCAGCATTAAAACAGCAGCGAGATACACAATCGATTCCGGTGATTATTTTAAGCGGGATGTTTCCCAATGCAGATGAACCGCATCCAGAAGTGAGTGATTGGATTGTTAAACCTCCTGATCCACATCGACTTTATCAGGCATTAGAACATGCACTCGCTAAACCTGATCAAACAATTCGGGTGCTGATTGTGGAAGACGATCGTGATTTAGCACAAATTTTAAGTACGCTCTTTACTCGACATGGCATTGCAACCTATTGCGCTCAAACTGGACGAGAAGCGATTCAACTGAGCCAACAAGTCACGCCGGATCTTCTGGTTCTAGATGTAGGGCTTCCAGAATGTGATGGATTTGTGGTTGTAGACTGGTTGCAGCAGCATAATCGGCTGTGTTCTGTCCCATTAGTCATTTACACGGCTTTGGATTTGACTGAGAAAGAGCGCGATCGCTTAAGACTGGGAGAAACTTTAATTTTGACGAAAGGACGCATTTCACCGCAAGAATTTGAACAACGAGTGATTCAACTCCTCGATCGGATTGTGCAAGCAAAACAAGGGGAAGTACAATGACAACCCATTCAATTTTAATTGTTGATGATGAATATGATATTCGAGCGGTTGCAGAACTGGCATTAAAGGCAGTTGGGGGATGGCAGGTGATAACGGCGGCATCTGGCAGTGAGGGATTAATCAAAGCCGAACAGAATTCTCCAGATGCTATTTTGCTTGATGTGATGATGCCAGAGATGGATGGGATTGCAGTATTACAAGCCTTGCAAGCAAATCCAATCACACGATCGATTCCTGTTATTTTTCTCACTGCGAAAGTTCAAGCTTCTGACCAAAAACGGTTTCAGGAATTGGGAGTGAAAGGAGTCATTACAAAGCCATTTAAAGCGATGAAGTTGCCGAATCAAATGAGCCAGATTTTAGGTTGGACTTAGGAAAACATCCTTCATCGGATAGATGATAGATTTTTGGAAGAACTTTTCAATCTGCACAAGTTCTGCACAATCTTCCTCTATTCTGAAATCAAGTCGGATCAGCACCCAAGTTGCTACTCTCCTCAGCCGTGCTGATCAATTATTCCTCAACTCCTCCCCTTATGATTACCGTCGTCCTGAATCCGCTTCGCAAATGGCTAGACTCGATCGAGATCGCTAACGCCAGAACGGCAAACCTCTTGTGCCAATTAATCCCTGCCCAATGCCCTTTCGCTTGTAAAGTCAAGCTTTTCAATCAAACCATTCTCACGATTCCGCCCTTGTGTAAGCTCAATCCCTTCTATGAGCAATTCATCATGATTCGATGGCGAGCATTGACCTATCTTGTCGAACAATGCGGTCAAGATGTGACTTCGTATTGCTAAAGTCTGCCGAAAATTCGCTCTGAAGTTTGTCCCTAGTATTGAATATTCCGCTCCTGTTAGCTCTCCTAAAGTTACACGTGATAGGTCGTTATTTGCAAGGCTCCTAACAATTGGGAGCCAAATAATGACCTATTTTTTATCTTTGCATTTCTAAAGAGGTAATCACAATGCTACAAACCATCTTCAAACAATCCGTCTCTGATGCAGTCTCCAACCCTAGCAGCCACAATGCCTTCACTCAAGAGACAGACGAGCGTTCTATTCAGAAACGGTCAACCCAAAGCTGGACAGCCGTTTTCATTGATGGAGCTAGCTTGTATCATGCTGCTCAAAAATTAGACATCGAAATTGACTACGCAAAACTACTCTACGAACTTACAAAAAACAATCGATTTCTTCGAGCTTTCTTTTATACTTGCGTCGATCGCACAAATGAAAAACAGCAAGGATTTGTACTTTGGATGCGTCGCAATGGATATCGCGTCATTACTAGAGATTTGGCTCAATTTGATGCGTCTAAGAAAGTCAATCTAGATGTTGAAATTGCAGTCGATATGATGCAACTTGTAGACTACTGTGAAAAGATGATTTTAGTGACTGGAGACGGAAGCTTATCTTATGCCGCAAACTGTGTTGCTTATAAAGGTATTCAGGTTGAAGTGGTTAGCTTGAAATCCATGCTCAGTGAAAGCTTACTCAATGTCTGCGATCGCTTTACAGATCTCGAAACTCTAAAACACTTGATTCAGAAGTAACTGTTGTCATACAGCAAAAATTCATCTTAGAACCGTTATGACCCCCATCGCATGAATTCAAAGATGCCCCTTCGAGAACTCGGACGGAAATCTCAAAAACACAAGCTCAAACCCCAACTCAAACAACGATTCAATGGAGCCTGTGCCTACTGTGGATGCATACCCAGAGTTCTCACGCTGGATCACATCGTCGCTCAATCCAAAGGCGGTAGGAATGTTAGATCGAATTTAGTCGCGGTCTGTCACCGCTGCAATTTGAGCAAAGGCAGTATGGCACTCTGGCAATGGTGGCAAGCCGCTCCCTGGTGGGACGAAGAAAGAGCGATCGCGGTTGCTGCAACAGTACTGGTCTGTCCACTTAAGTCGCCAACATCTTCAGTGCCACCGCTTCCGCTGTCTTGATGCCGTCAATTCCCGCAGACAGAATCCCGCCTGCATAGCCTGCGCCTTCTCCCGCTGGAAACAAGCCTTGAGTATTCACACTCTGCCCATCTTCGGTGCGCTTAATCCGAATCGGGGAAGAAGTTCGGGTTTCTACTCCCGTCAGGACTGCATCGGGCATCGCAAATCCTGCAATCTGTTTCTCAAAGGCAGGAAGGGCTTCGCGGATTGCCTCGATCGCATAATCAGGCAAGCTCGACCCTAAATCTCCGAGATGCACTCCTGGAGCATAGGAGGGCAACACACTGCCAAACTCACGCGACGGACGATCGGCAATAAAGTCGCCCACTAATTGCCCTGGAGCCTCATAGGTTCTGCCTCCTAGCTCAAATGCCCGCTTCTCCAACTGTCGCTGCAAGTCAATTCCGGCTAATGGTCCCCCCGGATAATCTTCGGGCGAAATGCCGACGACAATTCCACTATTAGCATTGCGTTCGTTGCGAGAATACTGGCTCATGCCATTGGTGACAACATGCCCTGGCTCTGAGGTCGCAGCCACGACTAATCCACCAGGACACATACAGAAGCTATAGACCGATCGCCCATTTTTCGCATGGTGGACTAACTTATAATCTGCCGCTCCCAATCGTCGATCGCCTGCATACTGTCCGTATCGTGCGCGATCAATCACGGGCTGCGGATGCTCAACCCGAAACCCGATCGAGAACGGTTTTGGCTCGATATAAACGCCTTGGTCGAACAACATCTGAAACGTATCGCGGGCGCTATGCCCAATTGCTAGAACCACGTACCGACTTTCGAGGATTTCGCCGCTGTCTAAGCGAACGCCCTGCACTTGGCGGTTCTCGATGAGAACTTCTTCGACTCGACTCTGGAATCGAATTTCACCACCGAGGGATTCGATCGTCGCTCTCATCTTCTCGACGATTCCCACTAACTTAAACGTTCCAATGTGCGGACGGTTCACATACAGGATCTCAGGCGAAGCGCCTGCGTTGACCAATTCGGTCAATACTTTTCGACCATAGTGCTGCGGATCGCGAACCTGGCTGTAGAGTTTGCCATCCGAGAAGGTTCCTGCTCCGCCTTCGCCAAACTGAGCATTCGATTCTGGATTGAAGTCCGCTCTCTTTTTCCAAAAGCCAAACGTATCTGCTGTACGATCGCGGACTCGTTTCCCTCGCTCCAATAGAATCGGGCGAAATCCCATCCGCGCCAGCATCAGCCCCGTAAACATGCCACAGGGACCCGTACCAATGACGATCGGTCGCTGTGTCAATCCTGCTGGGGCTTGAGCGACCGGACGATAGCTCATATCGGGTGTTTCTTTGACTCGTGGATCTTTCTTAAACCGTTGCAGCACCCGTTTTTCTTGCTTCGTTTCCACATCCAGAATGTAGACCGCAGTCATCTTTTCTCCTCGATTGCGAGCATCGTAGCTGCGCTTAAAGATGGAATACCCAACCAGGTCTTCCGCGCTCAAGTGCAGCATGGCAAGAATCGCGCTTTCAATTTCCGCTTCTGTGTGATCTAACGGGAGCTTTATTTCGCTGAGTCGCAGCATAATCCAGAGTTCAATCAACAAAGTTCAGGATAACGCGCTTCGCGATGCCAACCGTTGCCCTGCCTACAAAAATTGAAAAAACGCTGAAGAAGAATCGGTGTATAGTGATGATCTGCACGAATTACAAGTTCCATGATTGTTGCGATCGCACAATCATCAATCCCAAATTAAACTTATCCCTCTTCTGTCTTCTGTCACTTTGAATGAAAGTCATAGCAGCACGGGGAAAGCCCTCTAAGAGGGTGTTTGAGAAGTAATCGTTGATCGCATTCACCCGCCCGGAAATGAATCTCCGGGCTAATCGTGGGAAGCCCACTAAACTGGGCTAAGAACTCCGTATGCCTCTCTTAGCCCGCTTCAGCGGGGTTTCCTCCATTAGCCCGGAGATTGATCTCCGGGCGAACTCGCAACGAAGCAAAGCCGCTTTTTATACTTTTCAAACACCCTCTAAGAACCATACACCGTTAAAGCCGATCGAGGCTGCACCGTGGTTGCTTCCACCTCATCTTTCAATAGAACTTCTCGAATCAATCGTGCTGCTAATCGTTGCGAGAAATCACTAAAGATTTGCTGCCCCATTTTCTGCGTTTCCGGTTTCGCTAACAATCGCGGAATCAATGACAGAACCTTCGTTTGATTGAAGCCGCGTGTTTCTCTCAGAATATTCCACACTCGTTTGAGATGATCTAAAGTCGCTTGATTTTCTGGTGCTAATGGAGGACGTTCGACCGCTAATCCAACCCGTTCACGGAATCCGTAAGACAGGTTTCTCCAAGCAGATTGGCTGAGAGAATCTAAGGCTTTGACGATTTCGTTGACTAAGTTTGCCCGAATGAATTCACCTCGATCGCTAAATAAATAGTCCGCTGCTTGATCCAAAGCTTGATCCAAGTTGTAGTCCGAATTGTCTCTTGCATTCTTCAGCAAGTTTTCTAAGCGATTCCAGCGGAAGCTACCATCTTTGAACAATAGATCACGCAATGAAGCTCGAAGTTCTGGAGCCGGATCAGTTAAGAGCCGCTTAGAAACATACGGATAAGCTTTACTCAGCACTTTAAACTCTGGATCGACATTGATTGCAATTCCTTCCAAAGTTACAAGCGATCGAATAATCAAAGCAAAAAACGCAGGCACTTGGAACGGATATTCGTACATCAATGCCGACAACTTATCTGTGATGCTCTTGATATTGATTTCGGCAACAGAAGCGCCCAATGCCTCGTTAAACACTTCTGCAAACGCTGGAATGATCGGCGTGAGATCCATTGTGGGAGATAGGAAACCAAGATTTACATAATCTTGAGCCAACCCCTCGAAATCTCGGTTTACTAAATGGACGATCGCTTCGATCAATCCATACCGCTGATACGGTTCAACCTGGCTCATCATTCCGAAATCGAGATAAGCCAATCGTCCATCCGGCATCGCCAGCAAGTTTCCAGGATGCGGATCGGCGTGAAAGAAACCATGCTCTAGAAGCTGTCTGAGCGAACATTGCACCCCGACATCAATCAGATGAGTTGCATCAATGCCCTGAGCGCGAATTGCCTCCAATTGCGTCAGCTTCATCCCGGTGATCCATTCCATTGTCAGAACGCGCCGCCCAGTGTACTCCCAATAGATTTTTGGAACGTAAATTTCGGGCAGCTTGCCGTAGAGTTCTTCAAATCGTTCAGCGTTGCGACCTTCTTGGGTGTAGTCCATCTCTTCAAAAATGCGAGTCGCCAACTCATCCGCGATCGCAACCAGGTCACTTTTCACCCGCTTCACATTTTTCATCACCCATCCTGCCAATCGCCGCAGAATGAACATATCCAGAGCAATACTCTGAGCCAATCCGGGACGCTGAACTTTCACCGCAACCGTTTCGCCTGTTTTCAGCTTGCCTTTGTACACTTGACCCAAAGAAGCAGCCGCGATCGGCATCGGGCTTAGTTCGTCATAAATCTGATCCGGAGTTTTGCCTAACTCTTCCCGAATAAATTGAAACGCGACCTCATTCGGAAACGGCGGTAACTGGTCTTGAAGTTTGGTTAATTCTTCTAAATAAGTCGGCGGCACTAAGTCTGGTCGAGTCGAAAGAGCTTGCCCGATTTTGATAAACGCTGGACCTAAATTGGTCAGCATCTCGCGCAGATGAATCGCTTGTTTCTGCTGATTTTTAACGCTGTTTCCTGTGACGCGATCCCACCAGAGTCGCGCAGCAAAAAAGAGAAACGGCAGAAAAATTCCAAACGTGCGTCGCCAAACCGACAGCGATCGAGTCCGATAATACGCTGCGATCAAATCGGGGTCATAGCGCAGTGCCGTCATATCCGTCTGATTGGGAACCAGCGCTAACTCCGATGTGATCATTCCGTTTTCGGTGCGAATAAAGGGGATTGAATCAGCAGTCACAGAATGGGATGGAGTAGAAGTTGGGTTCATCGATCGACACCGGAGGCAATTATATGAAGTATTGTAACAAGAAGCCTAAGAGGACTGACTGTTTTCAGTTAATCATTTTGTCGAAGGCTTGAGGGAGTTCTCGATCGCCAGATTACCGAATCGGTCTTATCAGGAAATCCTCATAAAGAGTGGGGAGTGGGGAGTGGGGTTTAGAGGTTGGGGTTTAGAGGTTGGGTTATGAAACGCAAAGCGAAGTTTTCTTTCTACTCCCCACTCCCCACTCCCCACTCCCCACTCCCCACTTGACGCTTTCATAGAACGGATTTACTATAGTCAAAACCAAATCATACTTGTACTCCAGCCCGTCCTCGCTAACATGGAATGAAGTGCAGATCGTTGTTTTGTGAATCTTCATGCTATTGTCCCTGCGGATCGAAAATTTTGCCCTGATTGATCACCTCGACTTAACGTTTGGGGCAGGACTGCACGTTCTGACCGGAGAAACAGGTGCGGGAAAATCCATTATTCTAGATGCGATCGATGCGGCGCTCGGTGGCAAGGTCACGAGTCGCGCCGTCCGAACCGGAGAAGAACGCGCCACGATCGAAGCGACCTTCCGAGTGAATGATTTGCTGAAATCCTGGTTCGAGCAAGAACAGATTGATTTACTTGATGACGAGGTTGCCGTTTGTAGCCGCGAAATCGTGGCGCTTGGCTCTGGACGGAATCGATCGAGAATTAACGGCGTTCTGGTGAACAAGCAGCAGATGGAAGCCTTGCGCGATCGCTTAGTCGAAATTACCGCGCAAGGACAAACGGTTCAACTCGGACAGCCCGGACTGCAACGCGATTGGCTCGATAGCTATGGAGGTGTAGCACTTCTCAAGCAACGAGAAGTCGTGAGTCAGGCATATTCCAGCTATCAGCAAGCCGCACAAGCGCTAGAGAAACGGAAAACTTCTGAAAAACAACGATTACAACAGCTTGATTTGTTCGAGTATCAGTTACGAGAATTAAATGCGGCGAACTTGAATGATCCGGATGAGTTGGATCAATTAGAGCAAGAACGTAAGCGGCTGAGTCACAGTGTGGAATTGCAGCAGCAAAGTTATCAAGCCTATCAAGCCTTGTATCAAAACGAAAATGGCGACGATGCTTGTGCAGATCTCCTGGGCAAGGCAGAAAGCCTACTCACGGATATGGCACGATATGACGATCAAATTCAGCCGATTCTAGAAATCGTGACTTCTGCGCTTGCCCTTGTGGAAGAAGCGGGACAGCAAATCAATGCTTACGGAGACGACCTCGAAACTGATCCTCAGCGCTTACAGGAAGTTGAAGAACGGGTCGTTGAACTGAAACAAATTTGCCGCAAATATGGACCAGATTTGAGTGACGCGATCGCGCTTCAACAATCCCTCCAAGCCGAACTCGAAGAACTCACAGGTGCAGGACAATCGATCGAGGAATTGGAAAAACTTGCCGAAACTCGTCGATCGCAATTAACAGAAGCTTCAACGCTCTTAACTCAATTGCGCCAATCCACCGCGCAAGGCTTAGAGGCTCGACTGATTGCCGAACTTAAACCCTTGGCAATGGAAAAAGTGCAGTTTCAGGTGGGAATTACACCGATTTCACCAACCGCAGCAGGCAGCGATCGCATCACGTATCTATTCAGTCCAAACCCTGGTGAACCACTGCAACCGTTAACCGAAATTGCATCCGGTGGGGAAATGAGCCGATTTCTACTTGCTTTACAGGCGTGTTTCTCTCAAGTCGATTCGGCTGAAACCCTCGTATTTGATGAAATCGATGTCGGAGTATCCGGTCGAGTCGCACAAGCGATCGCAGAAAAACTCTATCAGCTTGGACGGCATCACCAAGTCTTGTGTGTGACTCACCAGCCGATCGTGGCAGCGATGGCAGATCATCATTTCAACGTCGCGAAACAAGTGATCGAACTGAGTCACGGATCGCAAAACGGAAATGGAGCGACTGCGGAACTGAGAACGATCGTGCGGGTAAATACGCTAGATCAAGAACAGCGTCGTCAAGAATTAGCGCAGTTGGCGAGTGGACAGGTGGGATCGAGCGAGAATGCAACGACCGAGGCAGCGGCGATCGCGTTTGCGGATTCGTTGTTAGCCCAAGCGACGAGTTTAAGAAGCGGGGCATCGATCGAGGAATTACCGGAGCCTGTGGAAGCGCCGCCTAAGAAAAAAGCTCGATCGAGCCGAAAACGTTAACACCCCAAATTGGATCGAGGCGCGATCGCACAATCCTAAGAGGGTGTGTTAAGAGTAGTCGTTGATTGCCACATCCGCCCATGATTTGCAATCACGGGCGGATGCAACCGCAGCGATGCGTCTCAATAAAGCATCCTCTAAATCTTTGAAGTCAAAACAGCTTTCCCTTCATGGCGCTGAGGAGCCGCTGCATCTTCCGCCGTGACCGCCACCCGCGTGACCAATTCCCCAGTGCGATACACTTTTGGCACTGGAATCGATTGGGTCGCATTTCCCTGAGCGTCCACAGTGAACGCTACCGTCAAAATCGCATTTTGACTATCCACTGTAAAGGGCGCTTCTGGCTTGAGAACCGTCCAGAGCGCATACACTTTTCCGGGTGGCAACGGAGGCAAATTCTGAACCGTTAACGTCGCCTCCAGTCGATTCGGGTCAACCTCAAATTTTGCTGAGGCGGTTTTTGCGCGTTCTGTGCCTTGAAGGGCAAAAACTATGTCCTTGAGTTCTCGATTCTCAGCCTGGTATTGAAGCAGCGATCGATGTAAGGAATAGTTGTTCATCCCCAAGGTGAGAATCAGTCCGGCAGCAATGACATTCAGGATTCCATTCCAGGGAATCGATCGACGAGTCCGAACACGACGGGGAGCAACGGACGCATTGAGAATCGCTGAACGTAAATAGGCAGGTGGGGTGACTTCGGGCGGGTCATACGTGACTTCGAGGGCTTGCTGCATTTCTTCGACCTCTTGAGCGATCGCTGGATTTTGTGCTAACAAACGCTCGAATTCCGCCGACTCAGCCGGATCAAGATCGCCGAGGACATACCCAGCGATCAAGAGTTCTAAGTGTTCTGAAGACATCGACGGAGGCATAGAGATTAAAGAAACTCAACGAGGAGTTGACGAAGTTTAAGCAGGCTACGGCGGGTACGGGTTTTAACGGTTCCAAGGGGAAGATTTAGCTGAGTGGCGATTTCGGATTGACTAAAGCCTTCGTAGTAGGCGAGTTGTAAGAGTTGCTGTTCAGATTCGGACAGTTGGGCGAGGGCAGATTGGACTTCTTCGGATTGTTCATTGCGGAAAATTTGCTCGAATGGGGTGTTTGGGGTGGCTTCGGGAGTATTGGGTTTTAGACGCGCTAAGAATGATACGGATGAGTTGCGCGATCGTATTCGATCAATCGATCGAGATCTTGTCAAAACTGCGAGATAAGTCTTGAGGGAACCGCGTTTCGGGTCAAAAGAATTTGTTCGAGTCAGGCTTAAAAATACGTCTTGCAAGAGATCCTCAGCTTCTTGAGGGCTGCCCAATGTCTTCAAAGCAATTCCATACACGAACGCGCTGTATCGATCGTACAAAATTCCCAGTGCAGATGACTGCCCCGCCTTCATCGCAGAATAAATTTCTGCATCAGTTCGATTGTCAGGAAGATCAGGGGGCATAACGATCGGATCACGCTCGACGAGAACGATTCAAGAGTGGAAATTAACTTAGCATTCGAGGGTTTTTTTAGCATTCGTACTGTGAAGGTTCAATTTTTGGGCAGTTGTATGCGATCGAACCTTGCTGATTTTTCGACCCGCAAAATGTTAGTTTTCCAAGCAAGCTGGTCTATAACTGGAAAGACAAAATTGTTTCAGTTGCTACGTATGGACAGTCCCCTTATTGGTCAATATGCACCTGATTTTGAGCTTCCCGGTACGGATGGAGCGATTCACCACTTAGCACGATATTTGGAACGTCATCGTGCGATCGTGGTTGTTTTCATTTGCAATCACTGTCCGTATGTGAAACTGTATCTCGATCGATTAAACCAACTCCACACTGAATTGCAATCTCAAGGAGTGGCAGTCATTGGCATTAATCCGAATGATGAGAAGCAATTCCCTGAAGATTCTTATGAAAAGATGCTGACCTTTGCAGCCGAGCATCACTTAAATTTTTTATACCTGCGTGACATGAATCAAGATGTAGCGCAATCGTTTAAGGCAGAGAAAACTCCTCATGCGTTTCTCTTGAATCAAGAAGGGATTGTGCAGTATGCAGGCGCGATCGATGATAATGCCCAAGATGCAACAGCAGTGAAAGTGCCGTATCTGAGAAATGCGATCGCGGCTCTGTTGGAGCAAGATGCGATCTCGCCTATTTCGACTGCTCCGGTAGGCTGTTCGATTAAATGGCGGGATTAGGGGGCTGTTCTGAAGGATAGTGATTCATCACACCATCTATTGAATGTTGAAAGCCGATCGTTTATCGACTGAGCCGCCTCACAAACGAAATTGAAGGGCGATCGTTCATCGCATCAATCGCCCCTCGAATGGAATTCGGGGCTATCGGAACAAAGTGGGTTAGAAACCCACTGAAGAGTTTGCTACAAAAGGCTTTCAGTCCACTGAAGGGGACTTTGTTCCGATAGACCGCGATTTCCAATCACGGGCGGAATGCAATCGAAGCAATGATAATTCTCATCCGGTTAAAGAGCTTTTATGATTTTTCAACCACTTGGCTACCATGACTACGCGGATCATCCGCTTTCGTGCCAACTGGACTTGAAAACGCTGAAGTTTGACCAATACTCTGAGCGTGAGGAAGTTCTAAACCCGTTGAAAGTGCGACTAGGTTCTCTTCTACGATCGATTTCGGTTGTTCTCCGATGGCTTGCGCGATCGCAGTTCCTTTTTGATCCATGTAAACAAAGTGAGGAATGCCATCGACACGATAATGCAGAATTTCAGGTAGCCACTTCTCGTTATCGACATTCAGCATGACGAAATTAATGCGATCGCCATAACTATTTTTGAGCGATTTCAATTCTGGAGCCATTGCCTGACAGCTTGTACACCAATTCGCGTAGAACTCCATCAGAGTCGGTTTGCCATTGGTCAGCGCAACTTCCAGCGGAGTGGAAGCGGCGGACATTTCATTCAGGGAAACGCCTGTAGTTTGGGTGCGGAGTCCGAGTGCCATCGCGATCGAAAGTGCGATCGCGGCGAGAACAATTAAAAAGTTGCGGACACGAGCCGCTGTGGGGGTTGAAGTTTCCATAATTCATTTCTGTCTTGCCTCTTCTAGAGTACCGCGTCCACGAATTCACAGAATCCTAGACCTTCGGGTTGAGTCGTGATGTAAGCGGGTAACTGCTGCAATTGAGTTTGATAGTGCTGGATATTTGCAACCCCGATCGACATCGGAAATTGAAATAGACTTTCATCGTTCGGGCTGTCTCCAACGGTTGCGATGTGCTCTAATTTGTATTGAGAAAAGTGCTTTTCTAGAACTTTTAATAATCCTTGTGCCTTGTCTTGATCTGCTAATTTAATGTGGCATTGAACATTGCTGTACGTGAACCCAAAACCGCTTCTTTGACAAAGCGAATTTAATCGTCTGAGATCCTCAAGACTTAATCTAGAAACGTCGAAAGTCCAATCTGTTAAACGAAACGCATTATCGTGTGACTCTTGAATTTGAGGGAAGTACGATCGCAGTTCTAAAAACAATTCCGCCAACTTCTGACGATGCAATTTCACATCAGGAATCGGAACTAATAACTCTTGCGTTTCACCTTGATAGAACAAACCGCCATTTTCCGCGATCGCACCGACGATCTGTAAATAATTCACGAGTCCGCTCACCCATCCTGCCGATCTTCCAGTCACAATCAGCACTGCAATTCCAGCTTGATTTAATCGATCGAATGCCTGCAATAACTGAGGCGTGAATTTTTGATCGATCGTCAATGTGCCATCCATATCCGTGGCGATCAATTGGATTGAATTCAAATTAGCAGCACAATTTAGCGGTTTCATTTTTTAACTTGCAAAAATCACTTAGTCATTCATTGTTTCATCTGGGCACTCTGAAAGCGAACGATCTTCGTCCTGAAATAAGTCCTATGTCGCTTCAGATAGTTTCCCCCCTGCTGGCTCAAGCTGCTAAACCTGTTAAAACTCAACCCGCTTCCAGACCTCCCCAGGCTGCACCCAATAACATCTGGATGATGGCTTCGGGTGGACTTTTCTTGCTGCTCGTGGTCTTGGGTATTTTTTCTACACTTCAAGCAAACAAGCTGAAAAAGCAAGTGAAATTTGAAATGCTGAAGAATCGGGAATATCAGAAAAAACTCAAGTACGCAGTCGAAACGATCGGGAAAATGGAGCGCAACCCCGATTTGATTCACTCCCGCGAGTTTAACTTGGACTATCTGCGGATGCGGATGGCGGAAGAAGTCTTTCACTTTGCGATCGTCAATCAAATCAAAATCAAAGTCAAAGATAAAATCACGATGGCATTGCGCCCGACTCAAGCAAATCAGGGCGAAATCGGGATTGCCAGTACAGGTCGCCAAGTCGATGAAATCTTTGATGTGTTGTACAAAACAGGCGAAACGGCACAATCAACGAGAGTTCTATTCCGCATTCAAATTAAGATTCTCAAGCTCCCGACTCAGCCCACTTCAGTGACGATCAATCAGATCATTGATTGTTTTGAAACCTTCCTGAGTCCAACGCACGAGAATGATACTTGGCAACCTGCGATTCAAGGCAGAATTGCCAATATGCGCTGGGATCAGACTGCGAAACCGACTCCGCTTTTGGTGTTAGAACAAACTCAGGAAGGCTCGAATGTGACCTTCAGAACCAATCGGATGGCGAATAAATCTTAGAGGGTGTTTGAGAGGTAGGCGTTCATCGCATGAACCGCCCGGAAATGAATCTCCGGGCTAATGGAAGAAACTCCGCTAAAGCGGACTCAGAGGGCGATACAGAGTTCTTAGCCCAGTTTAGTGGGCTTCCCCCGATTAGCCCGGAGATTCATTTCCGGGCGAACTCGCAACGCAGCAAAGCCGCTTTTTATATTTCTCAAACACCCTCTTAGGCTTGCAAAGTCGCCTGAATTCGTAAGATTCCAGAACTGCCATCTTTACCGTTGGAATCGTCGATCGCTTGTTGCTGCCGTTCCGAAGTCGATCGCGCGAGTAGCGTATATTTTCCAGCCTGATTCGGTTTCCAGAGATATCGCCAAAGTGTCCATTCATGCGGCGATTCTGGGCGATTTTGTTCTGCCGTTTGCCAGGTTGAACCGTTATCAGTGCTGATTTGAATCGTTTTGATCGGAGTTGATCGATCTAATGCGACTCCCGCTAATAAAACGCCTTGATCCCATTTATCGCGTGTCAAGGTGACTTGATGTTGCTTGTTCCACACTCGCGAATCTTGTACCTGTCGCATCAATGAATGAGTGGGAATTTCTGCTGTATTTGACCAGCCTTGATTTTCCCAGAATCCCGTTTTCCGTTTCGCGATCGCTTCAATTCCAACAATCCATTTCGGTTGTTTTTGCCCAAAATGCCCCGGAATCAAAATTCTCACGGGATATCCATGATCCGGCGTTAGTGGCTCTCCATTCATTCGGTGAACTAATCGCACTTCTGGGCGCAGCAATTCCGCCACAGGCAAAGTCGTTTCATACCAATCCGCGCCCTTCATCGCAAACTCGATCGCGCTTGGTTTCACGCCTGCTTTTTCCAAAAACGGTAAAACCGGAGTGCCTGTCCAACGCGCATTTCCGATCAAATTCCCGCCTGTTGGATTGCCGATACATTCCATTGTCAGGTAAAACTCTTCCTGCGGCGCGTTCAAAATGTCTTGCAGGGTTAGCTCGATCGATTGATTCACTTCGCCGCCAATTTTCAGTCGCCACTGGTCCGCATTTACCTGAGACGGCAGCGCATACGACTGCACATAAAATTCGCTCAACGGCGTGATCAAATGATCCGGCAGAGGCGCATTCGGATCAAGTGAGAATAAGAGATCCATCGGTTTCGATTGACAGCCGCCCAGAATGCTTGCCGCAATTAATCCGCCTGATGTTTGACCTAATAATTTTAGAAGTTCTCGACGGTTCACAGATTTGTGCGATCGCTACAGTGAACCTATTCTAAGCGGTTGACGCTAGAAAAAGCGTCTAAGTAATTCCGCCCAAATTAAAATCCAGTGATAGAGTTGATTAGCGTCATTACCGTTCACCGCGTTATGGGATTACCGCTTCCTGATGGCACGATCGTTCAAAACCGCTACCGGATTCTGAGAGTTCTGGGGCAGGGCGGTTTTGGGCGCACGTATTTGGCACAAGATACAAATCGGTTTAATGAGACTTGTGTTCTAAAAGAATTCGAGCCGCGATCGCAAGGTTCAAAACACGCTGACAAAGCCGAAGAACTCTTTACACGGGAAGCCAAAGTCCTCCATCAACTCCAGCACCCTCAGATTCCGCAGTTTCGCGAACTGTTTCAGGTCAAAACGCAGAATCGAGAACTCTTGTTCTTGGTGCAGGACTATGTAGAAGGCAAAACCTATGAGGAATTGCTGAACGATCGCATCAAGCAAAATCTCACGTTCAGCGAACAAGAAGCAGTTCAATTGCTGCAACAGCTTTTACCAGTTCTCGAATATATTCATCGATCGGGCATTGTTCACCGCGATATTTCCCCCGATAACATCATTCTCAGAGAATGGGATCAAAAGCCTGTTTTGATTGATTTTGGAGTGGTGAAAGCGGCGGCAACTCAAGCCGTTCATTCGGCTCAAACCTTAGTTGGCAAACCAGGATATGCACCTGTTGAACAACTCCACAAAGGGAAGGCGGAACCCAGTAGCGATCTCTATGCGTTAGCTGTCACGATCATTGTTCTGCTTACCGGACGAGAAGCACAATCACTGTTTGATCCGCGATCGCTCAACTGTGAATGGAAAAAGTACGCGAGAACTTCTCCATTGTTTGCTCAAGTGATCGATCGAATGTTGAACACTCGACCCAGCGATCGATATTCTTCTGCTCAATCGGTGTTAGATGCGCTGTCAATGGTGTCTCCGATCGTCACAGTTCAATCCTCGTCCTCGAAGCTTGCACCACAATCCACCACACAATCGGGAACAGTCGCATTAGCAGGAAGACGGCAGTATCGATCGACAATGGCAACGACTGGATCTTATCCGCGTCCTTGGTTTGAAGCTGCGTTTGATCTGCCGTTAGCTTTGATTAATGGAACTTACAAAGCGCTGAAATCTGCATTTCGTTTAATGTTTGGCATTGTTCGATTTACAGTATTTGGAATCTCTAAGCTAGTTCTTAAAATCCTGTTCTGGATTTTAGCGATCGTGAGTCTGATCTGGCTCGTACCGCAAGTTTTTCCCTATGTAGCGCGATCACTTCCGAGTCTTCCGAGTCTTCCGAGTCTTGATAAGGTCGTGCCAAGACCGCAGACCGCTCAAGCAATCGACTATGAGGAAGAATGTCGCAAACTTGGAATTGACTATGCTGCGTTTATTGCTGAAGTCAACGATCGATTTTACCGGAAATATCCCGATCGACGCGGCAAACCCTTGAGCCAGGGTCAAGCAGATGAAAGGTTACGAAGCGAGTGGCATCGAATGGCTCAGAGTTTGTTGGATCAAAAAGCAGCAGAACGTCGATCGCAGGGAAAAGTAGCTGAATTTTGATGCAGGTTCGTTCACCCGTGAACCCGCCCGGAAATGAATCTCCGGGCTAATCGAGGGAACCCCACTGAAGTGGACTGAAATTACGGTCTTAGGGGGCTTCAGCCTCCTTTCTCCCATTAGCCCGGAGCGTTTATCTCCGGGCGGACTCAATCGCAGCGACAGATCATCATCGACGCAAAATTTTGCACATACTCTTTGATGCAACTATTTCGCTTTCGGATAAACAATACGTTGATGGTTTGACTGTTGCCACACTTGGACAAAAACTTGCGCGATCGTACTCATCTGCGATCGCGTTAATCCTGATTCATCTAACTGTCCATCTTTCCATCTTGCTGCCAGAATCTTATTAATCATATTCAAAGCTTCTTCAGGTGTGGCATCTTTGAGCGATCGGAGTGCTGCTTCACAAGAGTCCGCTAACATCACAATTCCCGTTTCGCGTGATTGAGGAGCAGGTCCGTCATAGCAAAAAGCTGATTCATCGATCATTATAGATGAATCAGCTTTTGCACGTTGTTGAGCTTGATGATAGAAATACGCGATCGACATTGTACCTTGATGCTCTGGAATAAAAGCTTGAACAGCTTTTGGTAATCTCGCTCGACGTGCCATCACAATCCCTTCGGTGACGTGCTTTTTGATAATGGCAGCACTGATCCACGGATCATCGATCGCATCATGTTTGTTTGCGCCTCCCATTTGATTCTCAATAAAGCCCAATGGATCGTGCATCTTACCAATGTCGTGATAAAGCGTTCCGGTTCTGGTTAGCTCGACATTACAACCCAGTTCACGGGCTGCCGCTTCCGCAAGATTTGCTACAAACAACGTGTGTTGAAAAGTCCCAGGAGTCTCTGATGCTAAACGTTTGAGTAATGCACGATTGGGATTAGCAAGCTCTACTAAGCGTAAAGTAGTCACCACGTCGAATAGATGTTCTAGATAAGGACTAATGCCGATCGCAACAATACTCCAAGCAAGTCCCAACAATGCTTCTAAAACAGCACGACCGAGTAAGCTATACCAAACCACTCCAGACATTGCACCTAATAGCAGATAGAGTAAACCCTGAGTAATCCCAACTCCTAACCCAAGAAAAGCGAGTTCTTCACGCGATCGTACTCTGGCAGCGAGTACGGCTACAATCAATCCTGCGATCGCACTCGGAACCCATTGCATCAAGCTCAGTCCCATCCCGATCGGCAACATCACTGTAAGCAATCCCACACCTGTAATTGCAAGAACTGAGCCGTAAAACGTACCCATCAAAAAGCTAATTGCAGGGAGATTCGTTGAAGGTGCATTGATAATCACCATTAATGGCGTGCTCAAGCACATCAATCCAATTAACCAATAGTCTCGATTTCTTAGTCCTTTCGGGTGATAGCGCTGCTCTAAGACCCAGAACAAGGTCACTGTCCCGCCCACCAGTCCCCCAAACCCAATCAGCCCCAACCAACTTGTTTCACGCCGACTCAAACCAAAATAGTCCAGCACCATAAAATTGTGTGCTGAAATCTCTTGTCCATTTTTGACAATTACTTCTCCCTGCCGAACTTTAATCCGTACAGGTTCTACTTCTTGCGCGGCTTTTTCGGCTCTCAATCGTGTTTGTTCTTCATCTTTGATTAAATTCGGTTTAAGGGAAGCTAGAAGAACTTTTACTGCGATCGCTCTTGTTTCGGATGGAATTGCACTTTGAACATTTAAGCTAATCGCAGTCTCTAACTGGCTCTGACTCAATCCCGGTGAAATTCCTTGTGCCAACATGCGATCGGTAATTTGCATCACTTCAGCCTGCATTTTTTGCCAAGCTGCATCAGGAATTTCAAACAACGTTGAATCATACGGAGATTGGGTAAGCGCGATCGTGGCTGCATATTTTTGTCGCGCTTCAGCAATTCGATTCGTCAAACCAGACAATCCATCAAATGAAGTCTGATTTCGATAGCGCATTAACTCGATCGCGGCTTTGCGTTGTAGTGGATCATCGAGTTTATCGATCGGATTAACATTACGATCTTGAGTTGCAGTGACGATCGCTTTCCATTCCCATTCTTCTGCTTTGCGGAGATATAACTGAGTTGGTTCCGAAAGTATTTCTGTTTCGATGTAAGGAAATTTCCCAATCTGTTGCCGTAGCGTGACTCCTTTTGCTAACTGAGCTTGAACGGTTTGTCTCGCTTGATCAGATGCAATCACATCCAGCATGAACATCGGAACTGAAATATTTCGGGCAGCATTCCGTTTTTCTTCAGTCGCTTCTTTGTCTAAAATACTGGCATTACTCGGTGCTGTGATCGTATCAGTTGCAGTCTTACCCACACTGAGACGCGGTTGATTGTAGAACTGTCGCCCCAATGCACCTGTAAACACGATCGAGGTTGCAATAATAATGATCGGTGCGGGAATCGTCGGCTTGCGAGTAAGGTTCCGAAGCGCCTTGACTCGTTGAAGCGATCGCACTGATGCAGAATGCCGAAGATGACTTCCACCTTCGCTGCAAATTCGCTGGAGTTGTTGCGCCCAAGAGCGAAGGGAATTCATCACACTGCTCACCACTGATGTGTTGTGTTTGTTGTGTTGTGTTTGTGCTGCGATCTAACGATTTATTATAGGAGCCAAGCGACAAATCGAATTTTTACCTGTTCGATTGTACGTATAAAAGTTCACCACTTAGGCGATCGTGTATTCTGCCATTCGTCGCCAAGATTCTGCCAGAAGAAAGCTCGATCGGGGTTTGATCATAAGCGCTGACTTTCCCGCCTGCTTCTTCAACCAGCACAATTCCCGCTGCAATATCCCAAAGTGACAGTCCTCGCTCCCAATAGCCATCAAGTCTTCCGGCTGCAACATAAGCTAGATCTAACGCTGCGGCTCCATCGCGTCGAACTCCTTGAGTGAGATGTGTCAGATGGCAAAACTCCGGATAGTTCGTATCTGGAGTTTGTCGTCGATCGTAAGCAAATCCCGTAACTAATAAGCTTTTTTCTAGCTCAGTAGTCGATGAAACTCGAATCGATCGACGATTACAAGTCGCGCCCATTCCTTTCGCGGCTCGAAACAATTCTTGCTGAATCGGATTGAACACGACACCGACTTGCGGAATTCCTTCGATCAGAAGCGCGATCGACACTGCGACACAGGGATATTGATGCGCGTAATTGGTTGTACCGTCCAGCGGATCGATTGCCCAGAGAAATTCACTTTGTCGATCGCCCAGTTGCCCAGATTCTTCCGCCAAAATTGGATGCTCTGGCACGTGGCGCTTTAGAACTGCAAGAACGGCATCTTCCGCTGCTCGATCGGCTTCGGTGACTAAATCTCCAGGGCGACCTTTTTCGCGAATGTCTTCGAGTTTACCCCAATGCGTTTGGAGAACGGCTCCAGCACTCAGAGCAGCTTCAGTTGCGATGTCGAGAAAAATTTCTAATTGACGAGAATTCATAGAATCAGGGCAAAAGGCTCTCGTTATTCTATGATCCTGGGAAGAAATGCGATCAATCTTCTAGTAATCGCTTCTGTACTTCAGCCCAAGAAATTGTTTCTCCTCGTTCCGCCTCAAGAATGCTTTGTTGAAGCTTATTCGCAAATTCTCGATCAGAAAGAATATCAACTGTTTCCAGTAGAGAGATCAATCGCTCATAGCTCATTAATGTGATCACAGGTTGATCATTCTGAGTAATGATAATTGGCTCATCAGTTAACTCGTTTGGTAGATTTGGAAGTTGTTCCTGTGCTTCAACGATCGTTAAGCGTTTAGGCATAAAAATAGTGCAAGCTGTACGACTAATTTAGCCTAAATCGTAGGTCTAGTCTAGAATTTTAGTTAAATCTTCGCTCGAACTCGCGCCCGCATTTCTTCGGGAAGGTATTTCACTGACAAATCAAACTCCTGAAAATTTCTTGTTATCCTGGACTGGTACTGCTATTCTATTTCAGTCGCGCTGCTCCAGCAATTGGGGCATCCTAAGCAGTACCATTGCTGATGCCTGAATTATGTCCACTTCTTCCCCGACTGCACTCGAATCTTTATCGCTTGAAGAAGCACTCAAACATTATTTTGGGTATGACAGTTTTCGCCCAGGACAACGGGAAATTATTGAGCATACATTATCCAATCGTGATCAGTTGGTGATTATGCCAACCGGGGGCGGGAAATCGATTTGTTTCCAGCTTCCGGCATTGCTTAAACCCGGATTGATGATTGTGGTGTCGCCGCTGATTGCATTAATGCAGGATCAGGTGGAACTGTTGCGCGATAACGGAATTGCAGCCACGTTTTTGAATAGTAGTTTGTCGTCTGAAGAACGTCGATCGAGAGGTCGCGCTGTGATGGAAGGACGAATTAAATTACTCTATGTTGCACCAGAGCGATTGTTAAGCGAGGACTTTCTCCAAGGGGTCATGCCACATATTACAGAGCGGGTGGGAATTTCGGCATTTGCGATCGATGAAGCGCATTGTGTGTCTGAGTGGGGACACGATTTTCGACCGGAATATCGACAGTTAAGCGTATTACGATCGCGCTATCCGAACATTCCAATCATTGCGCTGACTGCAACGGCAACTGAACGAGTTCGAGAAGATATTGTTAATCAGTTGAACTTACATCAGCCTCGAATTCATGTTTCGAGCTTTAATCGGACTAATTTATACTACGAAGTTCGACCAAAGACTAAAACGGCTTATCAGGACGTTGTTAAACATATCAAGGAAACACCAGGTTCAGGCATTATCTATTGTTTGAGTCGGAAGCGAGTTGAAGAGATTGCAACAAGACTCAAGCAAGATGGAATTTCTGCTTTGCCGTATCATGCAGGACTAAATAACGAAACACGCAAAGAGAATCAGACGCGATTTATTCGGGATGATGTGCGGGTGATGGTGGCTACGATCGCTTTTGGCATGGGAATCAATAAGCCCGATGTTCGATTTGTAATTCACTATGACATTCCGAAGAACATTGAAGGGTACTACCAAGAATCGGGACGGGCGGGGCGAGATGGAGAACCTTCGACCTGTACTTTGTTTTATAGCTATGCCGATGTGAAAACGATCGAGTTTATCATTTCACAGAAAGTTGATCCGAGCACCGGCGATCCACTCGAAGATGAGCAGCGGATTGCAACTCAACAATTGCGTCGAGTGATCAACTTTGCAGAAGCTACAGAATGTCGGCGAACGATTCAGCTTTCTTACTTTGGTGAAAACTTTCCAGGCAATTGCGATAACTGCGATAACTGTAAGTTTCCGAAGCCTGTTGAAGACTGGACAGTTGAAGCGCAGAAATTTCTCTCGTGTGTAGCGCGATTTGCTCAACGGGGTCGGACGTTTGGAATGGTTCACACGATCGATGTTCTACGCGGTTCTAAAAGTAAGCGAGTCTTGGACAATCATCATGAGACTCTAAGCACTTATGGAATTGGCAAAGATATCAGTGCAGAAGATTGGAAAATGTTGGGTCGATCGCTCATTCATCAACGATTAGTAGATGAGTCGAGTGATGGTTATTCGGTTCTGAAACTGAATGATTTAAGTTGGGAAGTGCTGCGGGGAGAGCGGAAGGTTAGTATCGCAGTCGATAAACCGAAACCTGCACTCACCGTTCAGCAGATTGCACCTGTGGAGACACCGGAATCTGAGGAATTGTTCGATCGTCTGCAAAAACTTCGGAAACGTCTTGCTGACGAACAATCCGTTCCGCCGTATGTAGTGTTCTCGAATGCGAGTTTGCGATTGATGGCACAGCAACAACCTCAGACTAGACAACAGTTCTTGAATATCTCTGGAGTAGGAAGCCGCAAGCTGGCACAGTATGGAGATGTGTTCTTAGAAGAAATTCGATCGTTTAGACAAGAAATTGGTTTACCTGTTCAGACTGAGACTGCACCCGAACCGAAAGTGACTAAGCTCGATTCTACTCCTGTGCCACCCGGTGCAAATGAAGCGACTTATACGCAGCTTTATACGCTTGAATTGTTCCAGCGAGGCATGAAGCCATCAGACATTGCAGAGGAACGGAACCTGCGATTAAGCACTATCATGACGCATTTAGCAGAGTTGATTGAGATGAAATATCCGGTGGAACTCGATCGATTAGTTCCGAGCGATCGACAAGCGAAAATTCTTGAAGCGGTTCAGCAAGCGGACGAGTTTTCGTTGGCTAAAATTCGCGATCGCTTAGATGAAACTTATGGTTGGGATGAAATTCGACTTGTGCGATCGTGGTGGAATGCTCAGAACAATTAAAGAAGTGAATTTTGGTGAGTTCGTTTACCCGCTATTTCGCCCGGAAATGAATCTCCGGGCTAATTGAGGAAACCCCTCTGAAGAGGGCTGAAAATGCGCTCTTAGGGGGCTTCAGCCTCCTTGCTCCCATTAGCCCGGACGGTTTAGCGCCGGGCGGACTGTATTGCAGCGACAGACCCGAATACAAAAACTCCGATCAAAGCTCTCTAAATTCGTATAATACAATCCCAGTTTCAGGATCGTTTGCTAATTCAACATAGCCACTTTTCAACATTTCTGTAAGGAGTGCCTCAACCTGCTGAAAGCTCAATCCTGTTGCCATTACGCCTTGAGTCACTGAGAGTTTTCCACCATTTGAATCTGCGGCTTTGAGCAGTGCGATCGTCGCTTTCTGTTGAATGACAGACGGAACTACCTCAAACAATGTCGGAGATCTCGCGCCAAGAAATTTAGTAGGTTTAAGCGTCACTTGCTCGATTTTGAGCACGGTTGGATTGCTGTCTAATATGTACTTTTCAGCCAGTCGCGCATTGTGGACTTCAACCATCCTTGGAATCAAGATCAAATCTAATAATTGCCCAAAGCCAAACAGTCCGAATGTTCCGAGCCAGAGAACACCCGTCATTTTTTCGCCATTGTATAAACGGTGCAATCCTGACACACCGAACAATCCGCCTAACCACAGAATGTAAGCGACACCGACTTTGTTCATACCATTGACTCGATCGATTATCGTCATGATAGCGATTCGCCCTGAATCAATGCCAGCAGATCCGCCTCCGAAAGAATGGAAACCCCCAGAGATTCTGCCTTATCGAGCTTTGATCCTGCCTTCTCTCCAGCGACTAAGTAATCCGTTTTTTTGCTCACAGAATCGGAAACTTTGCCGCCTGCTTGTTGAATTAACGCCTGAGCTTCATCGCGTTTCAAGGTTGGCAAGGTTCCAGTAATCACAAACGTTTTACCTGAAATCGCCGTTTCAACTTGTGCGACCGAAGCGGCTTCACCTTCGAGTTGGACTCCTGATTGACGTAATCGATCGACAAGTTCCCGATTACTATGATTCTGAAACCATTCGTACACCGATTGTGCAATCTCAGACCCAAATCCCGGAACTGCTTCGATTTGTTCAGGTGTTGCCTGAGCAAGTAAATCTACTTTCGGAAAAGTTTGCGTCAGAGTTTGAGCGTTCACGCTGCCGATGTGTCGAATTCCTAAACCAAATAAGACTCGTGACCACGGTTGAGCTTTCGAGTGCTGAATTGCCGCAACAATCTTTTCAGCGGACTTTTTGCCCATTCTTTCCAGCGTTAGAAGTTGCTCGATCGATAACTCATAAAGATCTCCAACCGACTGCACTAAATTACTATCGACCAATTGTGCGACCAGTTTTTCACCGACTCCGTTAATATCTAACGCATCACGACTCGCCCAGTGTGTTAGTGCTCCGCGCAAAATTGCTGGACAGGAAGCGTTAATACATCGAGTCACAGCTTCGTCTTCAGGTTTGACAACAGGTTCGCCACACTCTGGACAATGAGAAGGCATCTCATACGGTTGTGCATCTGTCGGTCGTAGCTCTTTCAGAACGCGCAACACTTCGGGAATGATTTCGCCAGCTTTGCGAATGATTACTGTGTCGCCAATTCTGCAATCGAGTTCAGCAATACGATCGCGATTATGCAAAGTCGCACGAGAAACCGTTGTCCCTGCTAATTGCACAGGTTTCAATTCGGCAACGGGCGTAATTGCTCCAGTTCGTCCTACATTCACACTAATGTTTTCGAGAATCGTGGGAGCTTCTTCGGCTGGATACTTGAGCGCGATCGCCCAACGGGGAAATTTTTGCGTAAAGCCGATTCGTTCTTGTAGCGCGAGAGAATTAATTTTAATCACTACACCATCGGTCATGTAGCGCAATTGAGTTCGATCGAGAGACCAACGATCGCAGTATTCCTGAACTTCCTGAAGGTTCGCACACTGTTGCCGTTCTGGATTCACTCGAAAACCCATCTGTTTCAAAAGTTCTAGCGCTTCCCACTGGGTTTTGAGTTCGCCTGGAAAATGGAGCGTATAAGCAAAGAAATCGAGTTGGCGTTGAGCAACAATTTTGGAATCGAGTTGGCGTAAGGTTCCAGCGGTTGCATTCCGGGGATTGGCAAAAAGGGAGTCACCGGATTTTTCTCGATCGCGGTTAATCTGCTCAAACGTATCGAGGGAAAGAAACGCTTCGCCCCGAACCTCGATAATTTCTGGAGGATTCTCTAGATTGAGGCGTAAAGGAATCGATCGGATCGCTTTTACGTTTTGGGTGATTTCTTCGCCTGTAATGCCATCGCCACGAGTTGCACCCCGCACGAGAATGCCATTTTCGTAAGTTAGAGCTAACGCATTCCCGTCAATTTTTAATTCGCAAATGTAATCGTACTCAGTGACATCTGGAGCCGCTTTTTTCCAGCGCTGTTCCCAGGTTGCTAAGTCTTCGTTGCCGAACGCATTCTCTAAACTGTAGAGCGGAACATTGTGCTTAATTGAAGTGAACTGACTCGCAGGACGTTCACCCACGCGCTGAGTTGGACTATCGGGCGTGATTAGTTCTGGATATTGAGATTCGAGCGTTTGCAGTTCGCGATATAAGCGATCGTAAACTGCATCGTCCATTGTCGGTGCATCAAGCACGTAATATTCGTAACTCGCTTTTTGCAACAGGGTTTTGAGTTCTTGTACTCGCTGTTGAATTTCCGGAGTGAGTTGCGCGACTGAATCCATTTACGATTATCCCTTGCCCAGTAAACAGAGCTTAGTGTACTGCGGAAAATCACTCCTCTACCAAAAAAGTGATTTCACCGAGATTTTAGTACACTAGCACTATTTAAGGCAAGGGAAAAGAAATTGAGGACGCTGGCAAATAGAATTTGCCACGGCGCAAAATCGCAATTTCTGATCTCGAATTAAAAGGGTGTTTGAAAAGTATCGTTGATTGCACGAGCCGCCCCGGACTGGAAGTCGGGGCTAACAGAACGAAGTCCACTGAAGGGGACTGACAACTCAGCTACGTCGGCTCCTCAGTCCTTTTCAAAGGACTTCGCACCGATAGCCCCGACTTCCAGTCCGGGGCGAAATGGAACGGAGCGAGGAAGCTTTTTATTCCTTTCAAACATGCTCTAAGGCTAATCAAGCTTTTGCTTGTTCTCGATCGAGATTAAACAAGACTTCCAATGTTTCCATCGCTTGTCGTCGCGCCTCAATATCTTGTTGTGCCCGCAATTGCACCATTGGATCATGCAAAATCTTGTTTACAATCCCTTTGGTCAATGCTTCAATCACTTCGCGATGTCGATCGCCAAATTCAGTTCCCAATCGCGACAAGGCTTTCTCTAATTCCTGTGCCCGAATCGCTTCAACTTTATCGCGCAAACAGCTAATTGTCGAAACCGTTTCCAGCGATCGCCACCAAGCTTCAAAGGCTTCCACTTCTTCATCTAGGAGCGCTTCAGCTTCCATTGCCATTTGACGACGACTTTCTTGATTCTGAGCCACAACCGCTTTTAGATCATCGACGTTGAATGCTCGAACGGTGGGCAATTCATTCACATCGGATGCCACATTTCGCGGAACCGCAATATCAATCACCATCAAGGGTTGATTCGGATCAAGTACAGGTTCAAGATTTGCTTTATCTAGAATCGGTTCGGTGGAAGAAGTGCTGGTGAATACGATATCGGATTGTGCGATCGCATCCATCATATCGGCGATCGGTAATAGTCTCAGATGAGCATCGGGAAACAGATTCGCCAACTCACGAGCGCGATCCATCGATCGATTCAAAATCACAATGTTGGTCGCACCCTTCGACAATAGATGCTGCACCAATAAGCGCGACATTTTTCCTGCACCAATGATTGTCACTCGTTGAGCCGAAAGCTGATCAACCTTCATTTGCGCCAATTCAACCGCTGCGGAACTGATCGAAACAGCACCCGTTCCAATGCTCGTCTCGGTTCTGACTCGTTTTCCTGCGCTAATGCCTTGTTTAAATAACTGATTCAAAATCCGTCCGATGCCACGATGCTGTTGTCCCAGTTTGTGGCACTGTTTCACCTGCGCGAGAATTTGTCCTTCACCCAGAACTAAACTATCAAGACCCGATGCCACTCTCATCAAGTGCATCACCGCGTCTTGATGCAGCAACGTGAAGAGATACGGACGCAAGCGAGAACTCGGTAATTTACTGTGTTCTGCTAAAAATTGATTGACTTCGCGGATACCCTGTTCCGTGTCCGAAGTCACTAGATAAAGCTCCAAACGATTGCAGGTACTCAGAACCGCAACCTCTTCGATATGCGGATAGCTACAGAGTTCAGCGATCGCTTTATCACAAACGGGTTCCGGGATACTCAGTTTCTCACGAACTTCGACGGGTGCAGTTTTGTGAGTTAGCCCAACTACAGCAATGTTCATATTAAAAAGCGCTCTAATAAATCAATCAAGGTGAAGGACGAAGAGGTGGGGAGTGGGGAGGTGGGGAGTGGGGAGTAAGATGCTTTTACCATTATCGCTCTACTCCCCACTCCCTACACCCTACTCCCCACTCTTAATTAGTGCAATTGAACGATCTTCGGTTGATCAAACATGTGAATCGTGTCCACAAATCGCGCCGTCTTCGATTGGCTGGAGATGACTAAGGTCTGAGTTCTCGCGCCACCTTTGAAGAATCGTACCCCGTTCATAATGTTGCCCGGAGTGATGCCAGTTCCAGCAAACAGAACGGTTTCACCCGATGCCAGTTCTTCAGCCGAGTAGACTTTATCTGGATCGGTGATGCCCATGTCTTTGAGGCGAGCAATGTTCGCTTCTTTGCTTTCTCCAATCAGTCCAGTTTGAACGATTTCTGGATCGTAGATCAATTGTCCTTGGAAGTGTGCCCCTAAACAGCGCAGTGCTGCGGCAGAAATCACACCTTCAGGAGCCGCACCGATTCCCATCAGAGCGTGAATGTTGGTTCCAGCGAAACCACAATTGATTGCTGCGCCGACATCCCCATCACTAATCAGTTGAACTCGTGCGCCTGCTTCCCGGATTTCTTTGATCAGATCATCGTGACGGGCACGTTTCATCACGACCACAACCAATTCATCGATCGAGCGATCGAGACATTCCGATAAAATCTTCAGGTTCTCAGTCGCAGACTTGTTAATGTCTACTTTGCCTTTTGCAGCAGGAGGAGCCGCCAGTTTCTTCATATAGAAGTCAGGAGCCGCGAACAAGCCACCTTTTTCGGAGATTGCTAACACTGCCATCGATCCGGGCTGACCGTAAGCACAAAGGTTCGTACCTTCACAGGGGTCAACAGCGATGTCGATTTCGATCAATTCATCGACGTTACAGTAATTTGCGGCATCCGGTTGCGAACAAATTCCGACTTCTTCACCGATAAACAGCATCGGGGCATCGTCACGCTCTCCTTCTCCGATCACGATCCGACCGCGCATGTAAATTTTGTTCATGCGTTCGCGCATCGCTTCTACTGCCACTCGATCGGCTTCATTCTTATCGCCTTTTCCCATGAGACGCGCCGAGGCGATCGCCGCCTGTTCCACGACTTCAATAATTTCTAAACCAAGCGTGTTTTCCACGAAATAAGTCCTCCAACTGCTGATTTGTCGCCGTTTTCATGGGCAATCTCAGTTATCAATCCTACCAAAAGGCGGTTCTTCAATTCGCGATCGAACTTTTATTAAGTTTGGTCAAGCAATTCTGAGATAAAAATCCGGTTGCAGTACCTCCCTCATGAGACAGATGACGTTTTCTCTCATTCGATAGACAGTCATACTAGGGAGCGCATCTGCGTTCAATTCGTTTGTCTTCTCAGTCTCATGAATCACCAGGTCGAAGCCCCCCACCTTTCTCACTCAGCAACACTCCAAACTGGAACTTTTCTTCAATTTGCCGATGGTCGGGTGCAAGCCTGTGATGCTGGAGTCGAACCATTATTGGGATATCCAGCAGAAGACTTGATCGGAAGTACGCTGGAGGATTCGTTTTGGCGATCGATTCGACCGGATGGCAGTTCGATTCAGCCGGAACAGTTTCCGTCGATCGTGGCGCTTCGGACGGGACAACCGCAACAAGCCGTGATCGGGTTTTATTCGCAGAATCAGGATCTCATTTGGCTCCAAGTTGATGCGACTCCTTTATTTCAAGGTGAAACTCCTTATGCTGCGGTGGTAACTTTGCGACCTGCGGTGACTCAACGCCCAGAACGATCGCAGTTAATGTTAATCGAGCAGAATCGCCTGTTGGAATTGATCGCGACGGGTCGATCACTGGATGACTGTCTGACAGCGGTGTGTGATGCGATCGCTCGACTCAATCCGGGGACTCGTGCAAGTTTTCTGCTGGCAGATAGCAATTGTAAAAGTTTTTCGCGATCGATTACTCCGAGTTTGCCGCCTTCGTTTGGACAAGCGCTCAAAGATGCCCCGATCAATGATCTCTGTATCGGAACTTGTGGCGAAGCGGTGTATCGAGGAATATCAATTTCTTGTCCAGATATCGAGCACGATGAACGCTGGTCAAAACCTTGGCGGGATCTCTGTGTCGCACATGGAATTTTAGGGTGTCACTCTGAACCTGTGATAGCTATTGATCAAGTGCCGCTCGGATCATTGATGCTGTGTTTCGATCGACCGCGCACCCCAACCGAATGGGAATATCAATTGGCGGCTTTTGGAACTCAGGTTGCCAGTATTGTGTTTGAGCGTGACCGTGTTTTTGCTGAAAATACTCAAGCTCAAGAAGACCTCCAACGCACGAATCAAACGCTAAGGACTTTAATTTCAGCCTCTCCATTACCGATCATCGCGATGGAACCGGATAGCCGAGTGAAGCTTTGGAACCCAGCCGCAGAGCAGCTATTTGGTTGGACAGAAGCAGAAGTGTTAGGGGAATATATCCCGGTTGTGCCGCCGGAAAAGTTAGAGGAATGTCAGCAACTCAGAGCCGATGTCGTTCGGGGAGAAACATTTTTTGGCATTGAAACATATCGATCGAAGCGGGATGGAGTCAATATCAGCGTGAGTGTCTCGGCTGCACCGCTTTTTGATGATCAAGGCAATGTCCAAGACATTATGGTGATTCTTCAGGATGTTACCGAGCGGCAACAAGCAGAAGCCAGGATTCGTCAGAGTGAAGCGCGATATCGGGCATTGATCGAACTCTCTCCACAGATTGTGTATGTGAGCGATCCGAACGGCATGATCGAATACTGCAATCAGTGGGGACTTGATTTTACAGGTCGATCGCTCGAAGAACTGCGCGGCTACGGTTGGTCGAACTTAGTGCATCCGGATTACCGCGATCGAACTTACACCGCTTGGCTGGATTCGATACAGAGCAACCATAAATATGAACTCGAAGTGCCGTATCTCCGTGCAGATGGAGAATACCGCTGGTTGTACACGTGCGCTTCTCCAGTTCGGAATGAGAACGGTACGATCGACTATTGGATTGGAATCGCGCTGGATGTTCACGATCGTAAGCAGGCAGAACTCGCGGTTCGTCGTCGAGAAGCCGAGTTCCGATTGCTCGCAGAGTCGCTTCCTCAAATCGTTTGGGTGACGGATGCGGAGGGTAAAACCAGCTATGTGAATGAGCGATGGAGCGAATTTTCTGGGCTAACGCTAGAAGAAACTGCCACACCAGAAATTCAGCAAACGATCTTTCATCCTGACGACCTCGATCGTGTACATGGCGAATGGACGATCGCACATCAGACTCGATCGATTTATCGCGTCGAAGCTCGAATGCGGAATCACAAAACTGGAGAATTTCATTGGTTTTTGATCCGCTGTGAGCCTTTTATGGATGAAGCTGGGAATTTGCTGCGCTGGTTTGGGACTTCGACGGATATCACCGAAACCAAGCACCGCGAACTGTACACAGCATTTTTGGCAGAGATTAGTCAGGAATTGGTGATCGATCGTACTGAAACCGAAATGATGCAGGTTTTAGGCGAAAAGATTGGTCAGTTCTTCAATGTTTCTAATTGTGCCTTTGCTCAGTTTGATTCAAGGATCGATGTTGCAGTTATTCATCACAATTGGCGCAAAGATAAAACAGCAGTAAGTCTCGTTGGAGAATATCCGATCACAGAATTCGCTGTACTGGAACTTTGGGAACGTATGGTGAACAATCAGCCTATTGTAATCAATGATGTCGAGGCTGATCCTCAAACTGCTCCTTTTGCCGATCGATATCATGCGATCGATGTTCGGGCGTTCATCAATGCTCCCTTTGTCAGTGATGATGGCGTTCAATTTGCGATCATTCTTCATCAATCACATCCTTACCAGTGGCAAGCTGATGAAATTGAACTATTACAGCAGTTAACCACGCGGATTTGGGCATATCTGGAACGCGATCGCGCTTTACAACAACTCAAGATCGTAGAAGCTCGATTGCAAGATATCTTATCTAGCATTCACGAGAATTTCTTAGTGTGGGATCATGATTGGAACATTGCTTATCTGAATGCGAAAGCTGCGGAGACGATCGGTTCATCTCGTGAAGAACTGGTCGGCAGGAACTTCTGGGAGCTTTACCCTGATGTGGTAGGAACTGAGTTTTGGGAAGTTCTGCACCAAGTGAAACGCGATCGTACTCCTGTGCTTCATGAGTTTTACTATCCCACTTGGAATCGCTGGTACGAGAACCGGATTTATCCTACCTCTGAAGGGATTGTGAATGTTAGTTCTGATATTACCGATCGCAAACAAATCGAGGAAGATCTGCGGCAAAAAACAGCGATCTTAAACACGATCAATGAAGCAACTGCGGCACTGGTCTACGTCAAAGATCGCCAAGGACGGTATGTCTATGCGAATCCTGCGGCGCTTGAACTATTGGGCAGACCTGCGCCTGAGATCATTGGTTTTTGCGATCGCGAATTATTTTCACAGTCCATTGATCCCATCATCGCAACAGATCAGCGCATTATGGCTTCCGGGCAGATGGAAGCGATCGAGGAAACGGTTGGAGGTCGTACCTTTCTTAGCATTAAAGTTCCTCAACGGAATACAGCAGGCGAAGTGATTGGATTGATCGGCGTTTCAACCGATATCAGCGATCGAGTTGAAATCGAGCGCGATCGTGAACGGATTCTAGAACAAGCACAAGCCGCACGAGAAGCCGCCGAACAAGCTAACCGCATCAAAGACGAATTCTTAGCGGTACTGTCCCACGAACTACGATCGCCACTTAATCCAATTCTCGGCTGGACAAAGATCCTTAGAACAGGCAACCTCAATCCAGAGCGGACGGCTCAAGCGCTGGAAACGATCGAGCGCAATGCTCAACTGCAATCCGAACTAATCGAGGATCTCTTAGATGTTGCCCGAATCTTACAAGGCAAACTGAGCTTGAATGCTCGTCCGGTGAATGTGGTCATGATGATTCATTCTGCGATCGAGACGGTTCGACTTGCAGCAGAGAGTAAAGGAATTGCGATCGAGACTTGCTTATCCGAAGTGGGAGAAGTGTCAGGAGATGCGACTCGCCTCCAGCAAATTGTTTGGAATCTGCTCTCGAATGCAGTGAAATTCACGCCATCAGGAGGAAGAGTCACGGTTCAACTCGACTCGATCGATCACCAAGCTCAAATCAAAATAACCGATACAGGCAAAGGAATTTCCCCAGAGTTTCTCCCCCACGTTTTCGATTATTTCCGCCAAGAAGACGGCACAACGACTCGAAAATTTGGCGGTTTAGGATTGGGATTAGCGATCGTTCGTCACTTAGTCGAACTTCACGGCGGAACTGTGAATGCAACCAGTGAAGGCGAAGGATTTGGAGCAACGTTTACTGTTACTTTCCCTTTGATTAATGTTGAAGCAACACCTAGTAAAACGATCGAGCAATCGAAGCTGAACAATCTGCGTGGAATGCGCTTACTGGTTGTCGATGATGATCCAGATTCGCGTGAATTTATTGCTTTTGTTCTCGATCAAGCGGGTGCACAAGTTACGATCGCACATTCAGGCGCAGAAGCATTTTCGCAATTAACGCGCTTTGTGCAAAGCACAACTCCGAAGGAACCGCGCTTTGATGTACTCGTTAGTGATATCGGAATGCCAGGGATGGATGGATATATGCTGCTCAAACAAGTGCGACAACTACCTGCTGAACAAGGGGGGAGAGTGAATGCGATCGCGCTAACCGCTTATGCGGGTGAGTTCAATCAGCAACAAGCGCTCCAAGCTGGATTCCAAGCGCATTTAGCCAAACCGATTGACCCAGAGCGATTGGTTCAAGAAGTGGCAAAATTGCGCGATCGACAATAATTTTTAACTATGAGCCTTTTTGATTCTGCGATCGAAACCGTCCTTCAACAAAATCTCGCTGCTTGAGATGCTTTGTTTTGCGTCCTGTGACTCGTTCGCGCCACATTCTGAAGCTTGATTCTTTCATTTCCCGCCGCATTAATGCGATCGTCTGTTTCTCATCTAATCCAAATTGCAGTTCAATGGCTTCAAAGGGCGTTCGATCTTCCCAAGCCATTTCGAGAATTCTATCGATCGTTTCATTATCTAACTCTGGTAATTTCATTGCTGAATTGCTTGTTGAAAAGTTTTGATTGCATCAACATGATTCACCATGTTGATACAGCGTAAGAGCAATTCGAGATCGAGTCCTGGAACTGCTTCACTGTTCGATATCTTCTCGTATCGAAATTGATCACCTTCTAAACGTAAGTGGTAGACCTCTAAAACGCCATCTTCCCAGAACCATACTTCTGAGATTTTGAGCCGTTTGTAAGCTTCGAGTTTGTTAATGCCGCCGCTGGTGAATACAATCTCGATCGCTAAATCCGGACGCGATCGACCTGGTGCAAGTTTATAGGATTGATCCGCTTCTCGCTTAACACATCCAACGCTTTCCAATGTCATTGAGCCTGTCGGAGTAAAGTCAAATCCCGCTTCCAATAGATAGACCCCCAAAAGCGCGTTAATTCTTGCTTTGAGCATTTCATGAGATTCACCAGGCATTTGTCGAATCTCCAACGTTCCATCTAGGAAAGAAAGGCGATAACCAGGTCGATCGAGCAATTGCTCAACCGCTTTAAACTCTCGCCAAGTGAGGGCTTCAAAGAGCATTGGGGTTGGTTTTTGAGAAAGCGCGATCGTCATAGCACTACTCCTGGTTTAGCTTCTGTCTCAAACTACGAATGGCTGCACCGGTCGATCGCTCTGAAGCAATTTGCTCACATTCAGCAACAATGTCCAGAATCGAAATATCTGGGAAAAAGCGACTTCGCTCCCGAATCACATAAGCATCATTCTCGAAACCATAAATCCGAAGTTGCTTTTTCTTGTACATCCATACTTCTGGCACTTTGAACGGTAGATAGTCATCGACCTTACTGTAGCTAGTAACATCCATTTCAATCACCAAATCAAATGGTGGTTCAACTTGCCAGTCAATTCGATCTCTACCAGTTGAAAACTGCCAATTGTCAATGTAAAAGCAAATATCTGGCTCAATTCCATAAGCCTCTGGTAAGGTCATTGTGACAGGAGTGTAAGCATTGTATTCCTGCTCTAAATGATCCAGAATCGTTTTTACGATGTCGCCTAGTAGATTTGCGCCATAGCCATGAACGGGTAAGGGTGACATTAGTAGAATCTCTCCGTCTCGATATTTCATTCGAGGGATCGATCCGTCTCCTCGTTGTTCACTCAAAGTGATGTAGTCTTGCCAAGTTCCTGGAAGTTTTAGAAATGAGCCGGGTGGTAGCTCGATACGATCGCGTGATACTAATGCAAACATCTTTATCGCTCCATTGCTTCAACTGATTTTGGAACTGCTGCGGTCAGAACTTCATTCCCGGTATCAGTGACTAGCACATCATCTTCGATCCGAATGCCAATTCCGCGCCAGCGTTCAGGCACTTCAGGCTGTCCTTCTAAGGGTTCAAAGTCCGATCGAATATAAATTCCTGGTTCTACTGTGATCACCTGTCCCGCTTGGAAGTTCAGCCAGTTTTCACCAATTTTCCGCGCTCCTGCATCATGCACATCTAAGCCCAACCAATGCCCGGTTCCGTGCATAAAGAAGGCTTTGTACTTCTCTTCTTTGATGATTTCTTCGATGTCTCCTTGCAATAAACCAAGCTCCATTAAACCCTCAGTAATCACTCTCACCGCTGTATCGTGAAATTGATTCCAGGGATTTCCGGGTTTGATTTGCTCGATCGCTGAAAGTTGTGCTTTCAACACCAATTCATACAAAATTCGCTGTTCCTCAGTAAACTTATCGCCTACTGGATAAGTCCGAGTGATGTCTGAGTTGTAATAGTTGTAAGAACAGCCCGCATCAATCAGCAATAGTTCACCATCTTGCATTTGTCGATCGTTTTCGGTGTAGTGCAGAATGCAAGAATTATTTCCCGAAGCGACGATCGACGGATAAGCAATTCCTTGCCCGCCTCGAAGCCTGAATAGATGCTCCATCTGCGCCTGAATTTCGTACTCATACAGTCCAGGCTTCCGAATGTCGATCGCTAAATTGTGAGCTTCTGCGGCAATTTCGACTGCTCGTCGCATCTCAGAGAGTTCGTAGTCACTCTTTACAACCCGCATTGGATGAAGCGTGAAAGCAGGATCTTCGATCGCGGTTGGACTAATTCCATTGCGATCGTACAAAGCAATACAACGCTGCCATAGTCTGAGAACTCGCTGATTAAATGTTTGATCGCGTCCGAAATGATAGTAAATCCGTTCTGCCTTGGTGACATACTGCGCTAACTTCTCATCCAATTCGGTGATCGGATAAGCTTCATCAGCTCCATACTTTTCTTTCGCCGCCTCGACTCCAATCCGGTAGCCTGTCCAAGTTTCCTTCAACCGATCTTTGGGCTGTACGAACAGAATAAATTTATGCTCTTCATGCCAAGGAGCAAAGACCGCAACCGCATCCGCCTCGTTAAATCCTGTAAGGTAGAAAAAATCGCTGTCTTGGCGATAGTTGTATTCCACATCGTTGTGCATCACAGCCATCGGCGCACTGCGGAAAATTGCGGTTCCGTTGCCGATTTTGGACATAAAGAGATCGCGGCGTTGCTTGAATTCGGAATGGAGCATGAATCTAAACTTTGGAAGGACTTCAGCCTTCATTTTAGAGAGAAGAACGACGATCGCACAAACCGAAGTCAAGCGTAAGTAGCTGCTGACCGATTCCTCGACCTAATCAAGCATCGTGTTGTCGCATTTGCTACGATTTCTCTTAGAGGGTGTTTGAGAAGGATAAAAAGCGGCTTTACTTCGTTGCCAGTCCGCCCGGAAATGAATCTCCGGGCTAATGGAGGAAACCCCGCTGAAGCGGGCTAAGAGAGTAATTCGGGGTTCTTAGCCCAGTTTAGTGGGCTTCCCGCGATTAGCCCGGAGATTCATTTCCGGGCGGGTGAATGCGATAAACGATTACTTCCCAAACGCCCTCTTAGTTCTTAGCTTCAGCTAAGGTCATCTGATGGAGGATGTAAACCAATTTGAATCCAGAAGCGTCGTGTTGCCCGAATTGAATCATCCTCCGGATAGCGCAAATCATTGAGATCTAGACGGATACAAGTAGCCCTGCCCGTTGGTGTTTTTCCCTGGATGAGAACCCCGTCTTCTACCCAAGTGAAATGCACCTTCCAAGGTTGTTGACGAGGATTGAAGATAGAAACAATTTCTTGCGTTTCTGGGTCGATTCCTGCAACAAAGTTATATCGCCGTTCATTGCATCGCCGACAAGCTAATGCAGATTATCGAGTTCATCTGAGCCACCAAGTGACTTTGGAATGATATGGTCAACTGTAAACCGAGTAGCGCTTAAACGCTCTGGAGAATGACAGTACTCACAAAGATAGCTGGCTCGTTCTCGAATGGTTTGTCGATCGAGATTATTGATTGACATCTTGAGCAGCAATCATCGCGTTAACATGAGTAAAGATTCGATCGAGTTCTGAAATGGCTTCTAGCTCTGCTATTTCCTCTAATGTCAATTGGTCTGCTTTCTTCTTTTCCAGAAGACTTTCCATCCGAATTTGTAGAGTCTCGCTAAACCTGAACAAATTCCACCCTTCAACTTTTTCGATGCAGATTTCGTGTATTAGCGAGGATGGTTTTCCAAGGGTTGTGATCATAATACGTGAGATTGGGCAAGCCCTAAATTAAAGGATGAAACGCAACTCGATTATATAACTTTGACAACTTTAGTACGCTTGCTCCAAGCTGCACTAAGATAGAACAATTGCTTTGGGCTGGGTTATGGATCTAGAGAAGCCATTAGGGTCAGTGATTCAAGGATCTCTGAGCCAAGGATTAGAAGTTCGACTGCACCCGGATGTATCAGTCGAGGAGATGCGAGTCGGAAAGTTCTTGGTCGTGCAGGGAACGCGATCGCGGTTTTTCTGTATGCTGACCGATGTTTCTCTCGGAACTTCAAGCCAGCGCATTATCGCCAATCCTCCAGAGCCGACGAATTTGTTTCTTCAAGAAGTCATTGCAGGGAGCGGGACTTACGGCACAATCGAGCTTTCCCCGATGCTGATGTTCACGCCAACTGAACAGCCTGCGAAGAAGAAAACATCTTCAAAATTGGCATCGTTTGAGGCGAATTCGAGTGAAGCGATCGAGCTTTTACCTGTGAAGACGATTCCGAGCCACTTTAGTCAGGTGTATGACGCGAGTGAGCGAGATTTTCGGGCGGTCTTTGGCTGGGAAGATGACCCGCATCGACGCAATTTTGCGATCGGGCAGCCGATCGATATGGATGTGGCGATTTGTTTGGATCTCGATCGCTTTGTTGAACGCAGTAACGGTGTATTCGGCAAATCTGGAACTGGGAAATCTTTTCTCACTCGATTGTTGCTGGCTGGTATTGTTCGTAAACAAGCTGCGGTCAATCTCATCTTTGATATGCACTCAGAATATGGATGGGAAGCAACTAGAGAAGGCAAGCAGTTTAGTACTGTAAAAGGCTTGCGACAGTTGTTTCCGGGACAAGTGCAGATTTTTACGCTTGATCCCGATTCTACTAAACGTCGAGGTGTGCGTGATGCTCAAGAACTTTATGTGAGCTATGACCAAATCGACGTTGAAGATCTGATGCTCGTTCGGGGCGAGTTGAATCTTTCTGAAGCTGCATTAGAAAACGCGATCATTCTACGCAATGAATTTGGTAAGGCTTGGATCAATCGCTTACTGACAATGAGCAATGGTGAAATCCAAGAGTTCTGCGAAACTAAGATGGGCAGTAAGTCCTCGATCATGGCACTCCAGCGGAAATTGAATCGCTTAGATGAACTGAAGTACATTCGGAATAGTTGCCCGCATAACTATGTGAGTCAGATTTTGGAATGTATTGAAAGTGGAAAGCACGTTGTGATCGAGTTTGGATCACAGTCGAATCTACTGTCTTATATGCTGGCGACGAACATTATTGCGCGACGAATTCACCAAGCTTATGTGCGGAAAGCTGAGAAGTTCTTGCAGACGAAAGACGTGAGCGATCGACCCACACAATTGGTAATTACGATCGAAGAAGCTCACCGATTTCTCGATCCGTCTACTGTGGGACAAACGATTTTTGGTACGATCGCCCGTGAAATGCGGAAATATTTTGTCACGTTGCTAGTTGTGGATCAGCGTCCATCGGGAATCGATAACGAAGTCATGTCACAGATCGGAACCCGAATCACAGCACTGTTAAACGATGAAAAGGACATTGATGCGATTTTTACCGGGGTTTCGGGTGGTCAAAGTTTACGATCGGTACTTGCCAAACTCGATTCCAAACAACAAGCATTGATTCTGGGTCATGCCGTTCCGATGCCTGTCGTCGTGCGGACTCGTCCTTATGATGAAACGTTCTACAGCGAGATTGGTGATACGGCTTGGGAAGAGTTACCGGATGTGGAAGTGTTTCGAGCGGCTGAGGCAGCGAAAGCAGATTTAGGATTTTAGGAGAGTGTTTGAAAAGTCATCTCTCATCGCCTCAATCGCCCCTCGAATAAATTCGGGGCTATCGGAACAAAGTCTGTTGAAACAGACTGAAGAGACTGCCACGATTGACTTTCAGTCCCCTTTAGTGGACTTTTTCCGATAGACCGTGATTTCCAATCACGGGCGAACTGCAATCGCAGCGAAGAACCCTCCTATACTTCTCAAACATCCTCTAACTGCCATTGCTGTAGTAGATGAGTTACCAGAACAAGCACGATCGATGAAACAAACATCTGACTCATTGGTTTCGGAGCTTGCATTTCGATTTGCAATAGTTCCACAAGATGCAGAATCGACGCATCTTTCACCTCGCAATAATAGTTCAGCGGAACAGGAATAGACTGAATTTGCTGAGCAAGATTTGGATCAAGTAAGGTCGGTTTCAACAGTAGATGTAGATGACTAGGAATGATTGGGGATTGTTTGGTTTCTGCGATCGCTAAACTGACAAACAATCCCGCAGAACAATCAAATCGCGAGTATTCCAACACAATCCCATCCCAAGCAACCTTTCGTTTTCGAGTCGCCATCTAAGCGACTCCCGCACCAGCCGATCGAATCAATACATCCGGTTGATATCCCGCAGGCTTAAGACCCACAGAAGCACCCCCATGAATCATGCCTTGAATTTCATTATCAAAGAAGCTGTAGGGAAACTGAGATTCAGGGCGGCTGACTTGTTCTAATCGATCGCTCAATTCTTTAGGAATCTCGAAATCTAAAGCTTCTAAATTGTCCTTTAATTGTGATAGCTTCGTCGCACCTACAATCACAGAAGCAATTCCTGGACGATTCACTGTCCAATTGACTGCAACTTGCGCCATAGGTCGATCGAGTTCTTTCGCCACTTTTTCTAGTTCAGCAACAATCTTCCAATTCCGATCGCTAAACTTCTGAAACGCTGGATTCGAGATACCTTTCACGGTTTCCAGTCGCCCTTCTCCGACTGTTCCACCTTCACTCGGCTTGTACTTTCCACTCAGCAATCCACTTGCTAATGGACTCCAAACCATGACACCCATTCCCAGTTCTTGCCCCAGTGGAACAAACTCTCGCTCAATGTTGCGCTCGACCAAAGAATACTCTAGTTGCAAAGTAGAGAGAGGCTCATACCCGCGCCATTCTGCTAAAGTTTGCGATCGCGCTGCATACCAAGCAGGCACATCACTCAGTCCAACATGGCGAACTTTCCCAGAGCGCACCAAATCATCCAAGGTTCGCATCACTTCTTCGGCGGGTGTCATCTTGTCCCAGGTGTGCAGAATGTACAAATCAATGTAATCAGTTCCTAAGCGCTTCAGCGACCCTTCCACGGCTCTGAGAATGTTCTTGCGCCCGTTGCCGCCAGCGTTAGGATTTCCGGGTTCAGCATTGTACGAGAACTTGGTGGCAATGATTGTTCGATCGCGCAAATTGCGTTCTTGAATGAACTTGCCTAACCAAGTTTCGCTCGTTCCACCTGTGTACAAGTCAGCCGTATCAATGAAGTTGCCACCTGCGTCTATGTAAGTATTGAATAATTGCCGCGCTGTTTCTTCATCTGCACCCCAGCCCCATTCCGTTCCAAAGGTCATGGTTCCAAGGGCTAACCGACTCACACGCAATCCAGATTTTCCTAATGTGTAGTAATTCATTGTTCTAATCCTTCTAAACCACTGCGATGTTCATACTTTAAGAAATGAACCAGGGTCAGTGATATCGGATTCTTGCGCCGAATTGTTGAATTCTTGCTGTCTATGATGCGATCGCTAATTGGCAAACGGCTCGAATCAGCGCATCTGGATCGATCGGTTTGACTAGATGCCGCTGAAATCCTGCCGAAATTGTCTGCTGCTGTGTCACTTCAGACGCAAATGCAGTTAACGCGATCGCAGGAATTTTCTCCAAACCGCAAGATTGCGATCGTACCCACTGGATTAATTCAAATCCATCTGCATCAGGCATTCCTAAATCGCTGACTAATAGATCGGGCATCGTTTGATTTAGATGCGCGATCGCAGTTGCAACAGATTCAGCGACGGTTACGATCGCGCCACTATCTTCTAGGACAAACTGAATCAAATCGCGTGTGTCAGGTTGATCATCAACAATTAAAACTCGTAGTCCTAGTAAGCTCCCAGTGGGTCTTGAATCTGTTGGGTGAGTAACTCTCTGATTCTGAGATTGAGCGATCGGTAATCGAATCGTAAAGATTGAACCTTGATCAATCCCTGTGCTCTGAACCTCGACCGAGCCGCCGTGAAGTTCGACTAAGTTGCGAGTAATCGCTAACCCCAATCCTAAACCGCCGACTTTACGAGTGGTTGAAGCATCTGCTTGCCGAAATGCCTCGAACACATAAGGCAGAAACTCTGGCTCAATTCCTACACCCGTATCTTGAACAGATAAAACAATTTGGTTGGCTTCACGTTGTAAGTTGATTGTGATTTTCCCCGCTTCTGGTGTGAACTTGATCGCATTGGTTAGCAGATTCCAGATTACCTGTTGCAGTCGGGTTGCATCTCCTAATACAGGCGAAGTTGAAACGGCTTGTATCTCGATCGAGACTGCTTTGTTCTCTGCCATCAAGCGAACGGTATCGAGAGCCGCATGAACCACAAGCAATAGATCAACGACCTGACGATTTAATGTCAAAGTTCCACGCAAGATTCGAGAGACATCGAGCAAATCATCAATCAATTGAGCTTGTAAGGTTGCATTTCTAGCGATCGTTTCTAAAGCCCGTTGAGCCGCCGCGCCCGATAGTTTGCCGTCACAGAGTAGTCTTGACCAGCCCAGAATTGGATTGAGTGGTGTCCGTAGTTCATGAGAGACGATCGCAAGAAATTCATCTTTAACCCGATTTGCCGTTTCCGCTCGTTCTTGAAGTTGTTTGCGCTCTTGAGCTTCAGCAACCGCTTGATCGCGCATTTGGCGGTATTCCTGCACTCGGAAGGTAAGATCCGTAACATCCTGAATCGAGAGCATGGCATAGTAGCCTTCATCCTCCGAGGCAATTGCAGTCACGGTTGTATGTTGAATCCGATAACTCTGATCGGTTAGTGGAACAGGAACCACATAGCGATGAAGCTGTGAGGAAAAGATCGTAGGAGGACCCCCTGCAAAAATTAGATCGAGACGATTCGTGTATCGAGTTTCAGTAAATCGAGGAAAAAAATCACCGATCGAGTGTCCCAAAATGCGATCGCGGGGAATCTTCGTCCAGTCTTCGAGAAGACGATTCCAGAATACGACTGAATAATCTGACTTTAGAACGCAGATACCAAGCGGGATTTGATCCAAGACACTGAATTGATCGGAGTTGTTCATCGGTTTAAGGCTCCCACGACTTACGAAGAAATAACATTGATCTCTTGGTCAATGCAACTCAATAGCTCATCGAAAGAAGCTAGTTCAAAAATCAGAATAATATCCCCGACAATTTCAAGCTGTGCTATCTCAAATCTGGCTTGTGCGAGTAAAAAAACAGTCTCGTAAGCAAAAGATTGATTCGCGGCTAAAAGCTGATAAACCGTATCTTCAGAGTAAGTCGGTAACGTATAAGTCATCTGCCGCTTGAGCAAATTACTAATCGATCCCAACACTCCATTAATCACAATATTCCCAACTTCAGTCAAGGTTCCGATTTTCACGGCATCCAGGTCAGGAGAATTAGAATCTTCACCTGTGAGCAATGCGACAAGTGCCGAAGCGCTTTCAGTTGGAAAGACTAATTCAGCACTGCCACTAAAGCTACCTGAAAAGTTTAATCTCACCGCTGCTAACCGATGACCGTTAAACTGTCCGATTAGTTCTCGCTGCAAAGCTTCGCCTTTAAAGACTTGTAACGTAGGAACCGAAAGCGCGATCGGAGATTCGACCATTTCGTTCAACATCGCTGCCGATCGACCGATTCCAATGTTAATAAATTCTTGCAGCGCATCTAACTGTTCATCGGTGATGAGAGACATTAAGGATTCGCTCCTTCTCGCTGCAACAGTTGTCGAATTGTTTGGCGAACTTGATCTTCTTTAGCAGGTTTATTGATAAAGCTCGTCGCTCCAAGTTCGATTCCCCGTTGATGAGAAGTGTCTTGAATGTCTGCACTAATAATGGCGATCGGGATCATTTGGTCTTGCTCTCGTAAGGCTTGCAAGAGTTGAAATCCGTCGATATCGGGCATCAGTAGATCAGTCAGAATGCAATCGGGTTGATGCTGCTGCACCATTTCTAAAGCTTGCTGTCCGTTTGCGGCTTCGATGACTTGACATCCTTCTGCCTCAACATATTTCCGCAACATTCGCCGGGAGAATGCTGCATCATCCACAACCAGTACCAGCGTTTTACCTGCATCGTTCACGTTGTTTTCTAACCTTTTTTTAAGTCGCGATTTTCATTGTGATTGATCGTCTCAAATTCTTCCATGTCGAACCAGTCGGAACTGTTGAGATCCACCGTTTGAATCCACGAGAGGATCGTGGTGTGGTGAATCTTTGTGAGTTTCTCGATCGTTCGAGCACTCATGCCACTAAAATACATCCGGAGACACCGCTGTTTGGTGTGTTCAGGGTATCGCAACTGCTTGTAAGAAGCCAAAAATTGCCGCCCACAGTGTTTGCATTTGTAGCATTGAACTTGATTGCGATGTCCATTCCGCTGAAGTTCCGTCGAACCACATTCTGGACATTCCATCTCAATTTCCACTTTCAAATGATCATTAGTGTTCAGCATCTCCCTCTGTCCACACGTCTACCTTGAGATAGATTCTGAATAAGACGCGCCCTTCGTAGGATAGCAATAGCAAACTTACTATAGCAATCCAATTTGAGTTGTAAGATTCGGGAAAGCCCCCAAACCCCCAATTCTGGGGGCTAAGACTCTTGTCCCCCCAAACTTGGGGGCTAGGGGGCGAGATCAACCGTGCAACTTACAACTAATTTAGGATTGCCATAAATCTAGTATTTGGAGAGAATGTTTGAGCGCGATCGATGCTGAAGATTTACAAGTCTTTCTGCTGGAGAGCTATGAAATTCTCGCTGAATTCGAGCAGACTGTACTGAACTTAGAGAAAAGTACGCTGGATGCTGAACGGCTAAATCAACTGTACCGCGCCTTACATACGATTAAAGGAAATTCTGGGTTTATTCCGTTTCCGAAGCTTGAAGCGATCGCTCATGCAGGAGAAACTTTATTAGAGAAAATTCGCTCGACTCATGCTCAAATTTCACCGGATATTTCATCGGTTTTACTACAACTGATCGACGCAATTCGCCAGATTCTAGATTCGATTCAAGCCACGCAAGCGGAAGGCGATCGAGATTATTCGAGATTGATTGCAAGTCTAACTTCACTGTGTCCTGAAGATGCACCGAATCGATCGGAGCGCGTTGAAGAGATTGAATCGACTGCGACTGCGCTTGATCCAACGATTCGAGTCCAGGTGAATGTGCTGGATCATCTAATGAATCTAGTCGGAGAACTGGTGCTTGTTCGGAATCGTGTATTGCAACTGACCACCCAGAATCAACATTCCGAACTACTCTCTGCTTGCCAACAAATTAATCTCATCACGAGTGAGCTACAAGAAAGTGTGATGCGAACTCGAATGCAGCCCATTAGTACACTTTGGCGCACTTTACCTCGATTTGTGCGAAATGTTGCTGTGACATCGGGTAAAGAAGTAGAGCTTACTTTTGAAGGCGGAGAGACAGAACTCGATCGAGCAATTATCGCAGCAATCAAAGATCCGCTCACGCATCTGATTCGGAACTGTATTGATCATGGAATTGAGCCACCGAATGTCAGGCAACGAGCGGGAAAAGCTCCTCAAGGTCATTTAGTTCTGAAGGCTTCACAACAAAACGGAACCGTGATCATCGAAGTTCGAGACGATGGTGCTGGAATTGATATCGAGCAACTTAAATCGCGATCGCAGCAACTCGGATCAATCACTGCGACTCAATCTGCCTCAATGAGCGATCGAGAAGCAATGCGATTAATCTTTCAGCCCGGATTTTCCACTGCAACCGAAGTTACTTCTCTATCCGGTCGAGGCTTCGGGATGGATGTAGTGCGCCAAAATCTTGAAACGATTAGTGGAACAGTCGAAGTTGATAGTCAGCTTAGACAAGGAACACTCTTTCGGCTGAGATTTCCGCTGACTCTAGCAATTATTCCTACTTTACTGATTACTAGCGGCGGTGAACAGTTTGCGATTCCTCAATCGAGTGTTCAAGAACTGATCCGAATCGAGGGCGAACTCGATCGATTGCTTGATGTCTCGGTCTATCGACTGCGCGGCGAAATTTTACCGATCGTGAATCTGGCTTCGGTACTGCAATTGTCGATCGTTCAATTTGAAGTACTTTACTGTGTGGTCATCGAGATCGATCACTATCGATTTGGATTGATTGTGGATGCAATTGAAGATACTCAAGACATTGTGGTAAAACCACTCAGCAAGCAACTGAGAGCGCTTGAAATGTTCGCAGGTGCAACGATTTTAGGAGATGGAAAAGTTGCTTTAATCTTAGATGCGGCTGGACTCGCTCGATTGGCGAACATTCAACCTCAACCGCCGCAACTAGCAGCAACAACGAACACAGAAGCAAGCGATCGACCTTTGATTCTGATCATTCGCGGTGTTCAAAATGCTCGAATGGGAATTGTGCTGAATCACGCAACTCGATTAGAAACGGTGCAAAGTTCTACGATCGAGCAAGTCGGAGAACAATATCTCATGCAATACCGCGTGTCTTTTGGAGAAGCAGAAAGCAACGATCGTGTGATTGTTCTAGTCGATTTACAAGCGGTGTTTACTGGAGTGCGCCGTACATTAGATCAGTTTGATGAAACTATCTCGATCGTTGTGGTTGAACTGAGCCGCGATCGCACAATCGGAATCATTGTGGATGAAATTCTCGACATTGTTGAGGAACCACTCACAGCAACCGGAGCCGCCATTCGTCCGGGTTCTCAATGTTACGCCACAGTACAAGGACAGATCACAGAGATTTTAGATGTGAATGCGATCGTGGATCTGGCGAATCCCTATCGCGCTCCAGAACTTTCAAGGAGGTAACTTTGTGAAACAGTTCTGCACTTTTTACCTCAATCAATTTTATTTCGGAATTGCGATCGAAGATGTGCAAGAGATCATTCGACAACCGCCCCTTACCCGCATTCCATTCGCGCCCCCGGATGTGTGTGGCTTGATTAACCTACGCGGACAAGTGTTACCCGTGGTCGATTTGCCCGGTCGAATTGGACTACGATCGACCCTCTGTAGCTTAGAAACAACCTACAACATCATTGTGAATACGATCGATGATACCGTTAGCTTCACTGTAGATGAGCTTGGAGATGTGCTGGAATGTTCCAGTGAAACATTTAATCCACCTCCAGCGAATTTAGATGCTCATCTACGATCGTTCCTAAAGGGTGCATACCAACTTGAGCAAGATTTTCTCCTCGTTTTGAACACCCCCAAAATTCTAGAATCCCCGCTCACCCATTCTTTGGAAAAAGGACAGTCCGATGGTTTCTAACTCCACCTCAAAATCAGCCCAACAGTCTGATTCAGCCCTTAAAGCCCAGATGCAGCTTCTTCTTGAAGCAATCAAAGCTGCTAATTCTGGCGATCTCACCGTTCGACTCGATGAAGACAGTGAAATCGCACAAGAATTTAATCAATTGATGACTCGCAATCAAACGATCGCAGAAGGCATCGACGAAACCAAACAAGTCTTAGGCGCGATCGCTCAAGGAACTTTGTCACAACGAATGACGAATGAGCAATTTGCTCTGAGTTCGACTGTGAACGACTTGATCGATCAACTTCGCGCCTACATTCGTGAACTCAAGCGAGTGATCGGTGAAATCGGCACACATGGAAACTTAGGCGCGATCGCAACCATTGAGGGCGCATCTGGAGTTTGGGAAGAGCTGATCGCAGACATTAACGATATGTCTGGCGAAATCACGCAGCAAATTCGCAGCATTGCCGATATTGCTCGTGCGATCGCAGACGGCAATTTATCAACTCAAATCGAAGCGGAAAACGTGGGTGAATTTCAAACCCTCACCAGCAGTGTGAATCAAATGATTCAGAACTTGCAAAACTCAATGGCACAAGTCACAGAGATTGCCACCACAGTCGCGACCGCCTCTGAAGAACTCACCGCAGTCAGCCGCGAAATGACCGGAAACGCAAGTCAAACCGCAGAACAGGCTACAACTGCCTCAGCCTCAGCGGAACAAGTCAGTCAAAACGCGCTCACCGTTGCAACCGCGATCGAACAAATGAACGCCAGCATCCGAGAAATCGCCAAGAGTGCGGCTTCCGCTGCGATCGTTGCGACTGATGCAGTGAAAACCTCCGATCAAACCAATGCCACGATTACCAAACTCGGTCAAAGCAGCATCGAAATCGGCAAAGTAATCAAAGTGATTACCTCGATCGCACAGCAAACGAATCTTCTCGCGCTCAATGCCACGATCGAAGCGGCTCGTGCGGGAGATGCTGGACGTGGATTTGCGGTGGTTGCCAGTGAGGTCAAAGCACTTGCCAAAGAAACCGCTGCTGCAACCGAAGACATTAGCCAACGAATTGAAGCGATTCAAACCGATACCACTCAAGCCGTTGATGCGATCGCTCAAATCTCAACCGTGATCAATCAAATCAACGATATTCAAACCACGATCGCATCCGCCGTAGAAGAACAAACCGCGACTGCGAACGAAATTGCTCGAAATGTGGCAGAAGCCGCGAAAGGAACTTCAGAGATTGCCAAGAGCATCGGAATTGTGGCGCAGAATGCTCAAACTACAACCACAGGCGCGAATAATACGGCTCAAGCTGCTACAGAACTCGCACAAATGGCAGTTAATTTACAAATGATCGTCGGTCAATTCCGAGTTTAGATGCGCCTTACGGTGTACGTCTATCATAGGTTCACTATGCTACAGTACACTCTAAATTTCTTCGATCGAGGTGATGTGCTACTCGCCAATAGACTTGCTTTGAAAATAGAGTTTCATGCCTGAGTGTGACCGTAATCTCGGTCAAGTCGTCTCTTGCGTGAATCCGAAATGCCCACCGAATTCTATTCGCCCAAGCATTCACTTCGAGCGACATCAATCACGGGAATCTCACTTAATAAGTAGCAATTATTCAGCTTTAAAATCATGAAACCGATTCGCGTTTTGATTGTGGATGATGCCGTGATGGTACGCAGTCGGTTGAGTAAAATTCTTAGCATGGATGCCGATATCGAAGTAGCAGGAGTCGCTTCATCTGGACGAATTGCCCTCGCAAGATTACCTCAACTGATGCCCGATGTGGTGATTCTGGATGTCGAAATGCCAGACATGGACGGGCTGCAAACTCTAGCCCGAATTCGTCAGAGCGCTCCACATCTCCCAGTGATTATGTTCAGCGTCATGACCACACGAGGCGCGATCGCAACTTTGGATGCTCTCTCTCTAGGTGCTTCAGACTATGTGCCAAAACCGAATCGGTTAAATGATATCGAGGAAGTCACTGAATATCTCCAAGAGACACTCATTCCTAAAATCAAAGCGTTCAGCCAAAAAGTTCCACGCCCTTCAAAGCTCATTTCTGCAATTCCTGTTCATCAGCCTCGATCGCTGGCTGAAATTGTCGCGATCGGCGTTTCGACTGGGGGACCCAATGCGCTCTCAGCTTTATTATCAGAACTACCGATTGATTTCCCAGTCCCGATCGTGATTGTGCAGCATTTACCTTCTACGTTTACAAAACTGCTGGCTGAACGACTTACCACAAAATCGCCTTTGCCTGTTCATGAAGCGATCACAGGTGCAGCCCTTTCACCGGGTACGATCTGGATTGCTCCAGGCGACTTCCATCTGCGAATAGAACAAACTCCATTTAGTGAAAAACTGGTTCTAGACCAGTCACCGCCGCAAAATTCTTGCCGTCCTTCAGTCGATGTATTATTTGAATCAGTCGCAGAAGTGTATGGCGATCGCACTTTAGGAATTATTCTGACCGGAATGGGACAAGATGGGCTACGAGGATGTCAACTGATTCGCGATCGTAACGGTCAGATTCTTGCACAGGATGAAGCGAGTAGTGTGGTTTGGGGAATGCCGGGATATGTTGCGAATGCAGGGTTAGCAGATGCAGTTTTGCCCCTGGATCAAATCATGTCTGAGATGCTTCAGCGAGTGAGCTATCCCGCAGATTCGATTCGGAGGACAAACCAATGAGCATTCCTCCGTTTGATTTTGAATATTTGCGTCGATTAGTGCAGGAACAGTCTGGAGTCGTTCTAGAACCACACAAGGATTATCTGGCTGTGCTTCACCTAGAGCGCGTTTCTGAGAGGGCAGGCTATGACTCTATGAACAGTTTTATTGAACACTTAAAGAGGAGTTCTTTTAGTGATTTGCACCTTCAAGCGATCGAGGCGTTAGTGATTAATGAAACTTCTTTTTTCCGCGATCGCGATCCGTTTGAAATTCTAAGATCCTCAGTTTTTCCCACTTTAATTCAATCGCGCTCTAGCAGTCGTGCGATTCATATTTGGTGTGCAGCCTGTTCGACCGGACAAGAACCGTACAGTATTGCAATGCTGATTCGAGAAGCGTTTCCAGAACTTGCAACCTGGACGATTCGATTAATTGCGACTGATTTTTCTAAACAAGCTCTCGATCGTGCTCAACAAGGAATTTATACAAATCTGGAAATCAGCCGAGGATTGCCGTCGAATTTTCGCGATCGTTATTTTCGGCAAGTTGGTCGATCGTGGCAAATCAGTTCTGAGATTCGCAAAATGGTGGAGTTTCAAGAACTCAACTTGATTCAGCCTTGGAATTCGCTGCCTCCGATGGATATTATTTTTCTTAGAAATGTTCTGATTTACTTTGATTTAGAAACAAAGCGCTCCGTCTTCGATCGAGTTCAGCAAACCCTACAGCCGGATGGTTATCTGTTTCTCGGTGGCGGTGAAACAACGCTGTATTTGAATTCGCGATTTGAGACCATTCAAACCACGATGGGACTGTATCACCGTTTACGGAGCGCTTAAGGGAGTGTTTAAGAAGTAATCGTTTATCACATTCACCCGCCCGGAAATGAATCTCCGGGCTAATCGGGGGAAGCCCACTAAACTGGGCTAAGAACTCCGTATTACTCTCTTAAAAGATGTTTGAAAAGGAATCGTTCATCGCCTCAATCGCCCCTCGAATGGAATTCGGGGCTATCGGAACAAAGTCTGTTGAAACAGACTGAAGAGGATCTGACGACTGGCTTTCAGTCCCCTTTAGTGGACTTTCTCCGATAGACCGTGATTTCCAATCACGGGCGGAACGCGATCGCAGTGAAGCATCTTTCTATACTTTTCAAACATCCTCTTAGCCCGCTTCAGCGGGGTTTCCTCCATTAGCCCGGAGATTCATTTCCGGGCGGACTGGCAACGCAGCAAAGCCGCTTTTTATACCTTTTCAAACGTGCTCTAAAGTCAGCTACGCAGGTTCAGGCGGATCAGAAGGCAAATTTTTCTCTTCCGCATCTGCGATCGCAGTTTCTACTTCTTCAACAGTCGGTGGATGTGGCGGAACCGCCTGCGGTTGACTCGCTTCAAATTCGACTTCTTCCAAGACAATCTCATCCGCTGTACAAGTCGATTCCGAAGCGCCATCTTGATCGATCGCAACCGTATTCGACTCGATCGCTTCCTCAGCCGCTACAATGTCCTCTTCAAAGTTAAAGGCATCGTCGGTTTCTTCACGAAACTCTTTCCGAACATAAACTTCAGTGTTCTTTTCAGGCTTTTTGAACATACTGCCGATCGCAGTTCCAACCGCGCCAATTTTGCCCATCACATCCGGTTTTGCAGCCTCCGGAGTCGGATTGCCAAAGTCTTCCCGCTTTAAAGGCTGATACGGTTCAGCAGGCGGAGTTGCAGGCTGTTTATTCAACAGAGCTTGAGCACGATCTTTCACCGTGGCAAATGTTTTCTTCCCTTGCTCCACTACTTTCGCCGTATTTTCCGAGGTCACAACCTCATCAAACTTCGATCGCAGTTCGGCTGTCGATGGGGTGTAACCGAGTCGAGAAGTCAGCGATTGATAGCCAAACCAACCGATCAGTGAAACACTGGCAATCTGTCCTAATAACACTGCGCCTGTAATGCGATCGGCACAAATCCACAGCACTAACGCATAGAACAATCCCACACCGGAAAGTACGAGATCGCCTTTACGATAGATTTCTGGGTAAAAAAAGGCGGACATATACAGCCCAAAGCTGCCTAATGCGATCGCCAATGCTAAAAGATATGTCAGCATCTTCGCTGCTCCCAACTCGGAAAAACTACTCTAAATGTACTCTGAACCGCTAACCCGCGAAGGTAGGGTTAACAGAACACAATCAAGCCGAGATTATGATTTCGCTGCGGTTGAATCGGCTAATGCCCCCTAAATCCCCCAAATTTGGGGGACTTTGAAGGTTGAAAGTGCCTTGGAATTCGATAAATTTTTCTTGCTCAAAGTCCCCCAGAATGGGGGATTTAGGGGGCACAACTCCCCATCAACGAAGCGAAAAATTCCCAAAATATCAAGCCAAGATCTGATCATCCAATGTGAAATCGATCGCAGCTTGATCCCGTCCACTCTTCAAGTAGTCGTTCTGGTAAGAATCTTTCAGCCCCGGAACCAGATCAAATTCTGGCTCCCAATTGAGTTCGGTTTTCGCCTTGTGAACATCCGCAAAGAAATGTTGAGTCCGCATCGGGAACGCTTTCTTTTTCCCAAAGTCAAATTGTTTCGGATCGTAATGCACGATCTTCACTTCTTTGCCAACCGCTTCCCCACAAGCACGAGCAAGCCCATCAAAGGTGACTTCCCGATCGCCCGAAACGTTATAAATTTGCCCGATCGCGCTTTGATTTCCCAACACGCTCGCCATCGCTGCCGCTAGATCTTGAACGTGTCCAAATTGTGTAAAATGCTGTCCATGTCCAGGAATCGGAACAGGTCGATCGCGCACAACTCGATCGAAGAACCACGCCTCTAAATCGTTATAGTTCTGCGGTCCATAAATATAAGTCGGACGAATCGACGTAAACGGAATTCCCGTCTCAGCTAAATAAGATTCCGTGTCATGCTTACCTTTGTGCCGACTTTTCGGATCAACTGCATCGCCTTCGACGTGCGGCATTTGATCGGATTTAAGATACACACCCGCCGAACTCATATACACAAAGTGTTGAATCCGATTGTTGAACAATTCCGCTAACGGTTGCGTATCACTCAATTCGCGTCCATTGTTATCAAAAATCGCATCGAACTCGATCGACTTCAACTGCTCTAAATCGGTTGCACTGGTACGATCGCCTTTAATTTGCTTTACGCCTTCCGTGGGAGCAGGTTTATTACCTCGATTGAACAGTGTCACCTCATGCCCTTGAGCCACCAAAAGCCGAGTGAGATAGACCCCAATGAATCGAGTCCCGCCCATAATCAGAATTCGCATACGGAAAGCGCTCTTTACGCAACAATTTCTAATCTTAGAGTGAACCCGTCCCCGCACGAGAAGATATATCTTGAGGTCACTAGCAGTCTGGGTATTAGGTTTAGTACCGTAAATTCAGATTTGCTAGAAGCACTATGATCTCGATCGACGGAATTTCACACCCCACGATTCTGCAATACTTTGAAACGCTGAATGCTGGTGATTTTGATGCAACTAGCGAACTCTTCGCGATCGACGGTGCAATGCAACCTCCATTTGAGCAACCGATCACAGGACGAGATGCGATCGTGACCTATCTCCAAAAAGAAGCACCTGGTTTAACTGCAATCCCGCAATCTGGAATCTTTACTGAGCAGGATTACCAAATCACAGGCAAAGTACAAATGCCAATGTTCGGAGTGAATGTGACTTGGTATTTCGTACTTGATCAGAACCATGAAATTACTTTTACGCGAATCAAGCTGAATGCTTCACCGCAGGAACTCGTGAAGTTACGCCAATAGATTTAGGGACAAGCAAATCTTGATTGATTCCCCAACTTTTGATCGATCAGAACGTGGGTTGATCGCCACGTTCTTTCCTTTTGGAATTTATGCGATCGAGGTCATGGTAATTCCCATTACGCCCCAAGCCCGGAAGAATTCCCGATACAGTTCTTTTGCAGCTTCACTCAAATCTCCATCAGGAGCAATTTCGCCACCTGTGATAAAAGTTCCGCGATCGCTTTCAAAACACAATCGCTGCACTCCCGATTCATCCGTTTGAATCACTAATCTGCCGTTTGCTAACACTTGCCCCGATCCACTCGACACCGAAAATCGCATCGTTTACGCCCGATTAACACCTTTATTATTATGCCGACTTTGCTTTCCTCATTCGTTCCAAACTCAGAGCAGTAACGCCGATCGTCACGAGTAAAATTCCTGCAATCTGAATCCAATCGAGTTTTGTCCGAATGATCAATGCAGCTAAAACGGCAGTCAGAACGGGTCCACTCGAAGCCACGATCGAAGCCTGCGCTGCTCCCATGTATCGCACTCCGAAGTTATTCGCCAAATAGCCCACTAAAGTGAATGCCCCCAAAACCAATCCACCGCCAAAGAATCCAATTCGCGCTTCAGGCAAAATCGAAACACCCAGCGAAATCGGTAAACACAAACTAAAACTCGACAGCACCAGAACTGTAAGAAATTGCACCACACTCACGGGAACCGGATGTACTTTCCGAAATCCAATTTGCATCAAGATCAGATACAACGCAAACGCAATTCCTGAGAAAACTGCTGTAACCACGCCTCCACCAATTTTCGCGGCTCCCAAACTCGGAAGGGCAGTCAGCACAACACCAATCAGAATCAAAGACATGACTGCGATTCTTAACCGAGTGGGTCGATCGTGAAACAGCCACCAAGCCAGTGGAACCGTGATCAGCGGATACATAAAGAGAATCGTAACCGCCGCACCGGGACCAATTTGGGCGATCGCAATATAAATCAAAACCTGCGACAAAAACAGAAATGCTCCACTGCCCATAATGCTGAATAATGGACGACGATCGCGCAAGATCAATCGCTGCAAGTCTCGCCACGCTGGAGGATAGAGAAATCCCGCAATCCCAATCATCAGCGGGACAACGACGAGCATTCGTAACCAGAGAATTAGCAAAGAATTACCGATCGTGGGTTGAATCAATCCGCCGATCGAGAAGAGTCCGAAGAGATTGACCCGTTGCCCGATCGTAATCCGCACAATCACGTTATGAATCGACAGTGCCAGGGTCGAAATCAAAATTAGCCACAATCCTAATTTGGCTTTTGAGAGTTTTGGTTCTCGTGATTTGAGGATCGTGTATTGCGATCGCAGTTCCTCCACCTCTTTTTGGAGTTGTGCCTTCGTCGCTTGCAGGTCTTGAATTTCCTGCAATTCGGCATTTTGGTCAGATTGGCTTGGTAGAGGGTCACACGAGTGCGATCGATCCATGAGAGTTCACCCTTTGTTCAGCGGTCACAAACTTCATAAAGTAGTGTTCCCTATAAAGAAGTGATGAACCCATTTTTTAGAACTTAAAACGAAAAAGCCTCAAAACCTTTTCAGAGATCAATTTATGCTTCCACGTATTTGCACAGTGTCGTTAGTTCAGGAATAGGCAATCCTTCTTCTCGCATTCCTTCGAGATGAAACTCGATCGCTTCTTGGATTTGCTGTTCGACTTCTTCAAGTGTCAATCCTGTTGCTACACAACCAGGAAGATCCGGCACGTATGCTGAGTAATTTCCAGGTGCTTTTTCAATGACGACTGCGTAGCGCATTGTTCTTCCTCTTCAGAGTCTTCCGTGAATTGAGCTTGCCTCAGAATATAGCAGTAGAAGTTTAGATGAGGACAGGCTCGGAATTGCCCCCAAACCCCCAATTCTGGGGGCTTAAGACTCTTGCTCCCCCAAACTTGGGGGTCGGGGGGCTTGCTCGAAGTGTTCTGACTGAAATAAGTACGGTTATATCAGTTTAATCACTTCACGAACTTTCATGGCTTACCACATCCCACAAAAAAGCCCCCAGAATTTTCTGAGGGCTTGCAATTTATCACTCAAAGCAAAATTTGCGAACTATTTGCCCATCACAGCTTTCGCACGATCGACAACATTTTCAACGGTGTAGCCGAATTTCTTCATCGCTTCACCACCCGGAGCCGAAATACCAAAGCGCTCGATGCTGATCATGTCGCCTTCGCTGCCCATGTATTTCTGCCAACCAAAGCTCGAAGCCGCTTCAACCACGAGGCGTTTTTGGTCTGCTTTCGGGAAAATCGTATTCTTGTAAGCTTCGTCTTGCTCCTCGAACAGTTCCCAGCAAGGCATCGATACGACGCGGACTTTGTGACCTTCTGCACGAAGTTTTTCAGCAGCGGTGACACAAAGACTGACTTCGCTTCCGGTTCCAACCAGGATGATATCGGGCAGATCATCGCTACCAGAAAGGATGTAAGCACCACGCGAAACAGCATCGATCGAGCTTCCATCCAAGTTCGGTAATGCTTGACGAGTCATTGCCAACAGTGAGGGCTGATGACGACGCTCCATTGCGATCTTGTACGCGCCAGAGGTTTCGTTACCATCAGCGGGACGGAAGACTAAGAGATTCGGAATAGCTCTTAATGATGCGATCGTTTCAACAGGCTGGTGGGTTGGTCCATCTTCACCCAATGCAACCGAATCATGAGTCATCACATAGATAACTCCAGCTTGCGACAGTGCCGAGAGGCGAATCGCTGCTCTCATGTAGTCAGCAAACACCAAGAAGGTCGCACAGTAAGGAATCAAACCGGAATTGTGTAAAGCAATCCCGTTACAGATTGCACCCATCCCGTGTTCCCGCACACCAAAGCGGAGGTTACGGTTTTGGTACGAACCTTTCTGGAAATCACCGAAACCTTTGAGCAAGGTCAAGTTCGAGTGAGTCAAGTCAGCCGAACCGCCGATCAGTTCGGGAACAACTTGCGCGATCGCATTCAAAGTCTTCTCAGAAGTTTGACGAGTCGCCAACGCTTTGTCTTCCGGCGTGTAAGTCGGTAAAGCCTTCTCCCAACCTTTGGGAAGTTTGCCGCTCAACATCCGCTCGAATACCGCTGCATCTTCGGCATACTTCGATTTGTATTCCGCGAAAGTTGCGTTCCATTCTTCTTCGAGTTTTGCACCGCGCTCGATCGCTTTACGCCAGTGGTTCAGCGCATCTTCGGGAACTTCAAACGGTTCGTAATCCCATCCGAGGTTTTTCCGAGTTGCCGCAACTTCATCGCCGCCCAGTGCAGCCCCGTGAACACCTGCGGTATTCGCTTTATTTGGTGAGCCAAACCCGATCGTGGTTCTCACTTTGATCAAGGTTGGTTTGCTGGTTTCTTTTTTCGCAGTTTCGATCGCTTCTTGAATCGCTTGGAGGTTCGTATCGCCATCAGGCACGACTAAGACTTGCCAGCCATACGCTTCGTAGCGTTTGCCGACATCTTCGGTAAAGGAAACTTCGGTGTCGCCATCGATCGAGATGTGATTATCGTCGTACAGCGCGATTAGTTTGCCGAGTCCTAAGTGTCCAGCCAGCGAACACGCTTCACCAGAAACGCCTTCCATGTTGCAGCCATCGCCCATGATCACATAAGTGTAGTGATCGACGATCGTAGAGTCAGGCTTGTTGAATTTTGCCGCAAGGTGCGCTTCCGCCATTGCCAAACCGACACCGTTACAAATCCCTTGACCCAAAGGACCTGTCGTGACTTCAATTCCAGCGGTTTCAAAGTTTTCCGGGTGTCCGGGAGTGCGCGATCCGAGTTGGCGAAACTGTTTGAGGTCTTCGAGCGTGACGCTATCAAATCCAGCGAGATACATCAATGCGTATTGCAGCATCGAACCGTGACCAGCGGACAGAACAAAGCGATCGCGATTGAACCATTTCGGGTTCTTCGGATTGACCCGCATGAACTTGTCCCACAGAACAAAGGACATCGGAGCCGCACCCATTGGCAAGCCTGGGTGTCCGGATTTTGCTTTTTCAACACCGTCGATCGCTAAAAAACGAATCGAATTAATGCAAAGTTCTTCGAGTGACTGGGCTGCAACGACCATGATTTCTGTAAAGAATGAACGACGATTGGACAATAACGGAACGAACGTGAATACCTGGTTCCATTATGAAGACAAATAGGTAAAGATACCTAATCAGAAAAAACTATCGAGGATCGGGAATTCGATAACGGCTTCCTAATAATCCTCGATAACGGTAGACAGTTCAAGCTAGGGAACAAACTTTTTGAATGCTAAAGTCACGTTATGTCCACCAAACCCGAACGAGTTCGAGAGCGCCACATTGACAATACGATCGCGGGCTTCATTCGCCACGTAATCTAAGTCACACTCTGGATCGGCTTCGACGAGATTGATTGTCGGAGGAACGCGATCGTGTTTCATCGCCATCACGGTCGCGACCGCTTCAATTCCACCCGAACCGCCAAGCAAGTGTCCTGTCATGGATTTCGTGGAACTAACGAGAATTTGATGAGCGCGATCGCCCAGTGCAGTCTTAATTGCCATCGTCTCATTCGGATCGTTCACAGGCGTACTCGTACCGTGAGCGTTCACATAGTCCACCTGATCCGGGGTCAAATCGGCATCTTTCAAGCAGAACTGCATTGCTCTGGCTGCATCCTTTCCGCCCGGAGTCTGACTTGTAATGTGGTAGGCATCGCAAGTGACACCATAGCCGACAATTTCTGCGTAAATCTTCGCGCCACGAGCGAGAGCGTGTTCCATTTCTTCGAGCAGCAGAATGCCTGAACCTTCACCCAGAACGAAACCATCGCGATCTTTGTCAAATGGGCGACTCGCATGAGTTGGATCGTCATTTCTGAGCGAAAGCGCTTTACATGCAGCAAATCCAGCGACTGCCAGCGGAGTGACAGCGGCTTCCGTTCCACCGCAGATCATCGCTTGAGCATATCCACGTCGAACCCATTGGAAGGCATCACCGATCGCATTTGATCCTGCCGCGCAAGCCGTCACAGAACAAGAATTTGGACCTTTCGCACCAATATGAATCGCGGTTAAACCTGCCGCCATGTTCGCGATCATCATCGGAATCATAAACGGACTACAGCGATCGGGTCCTTTGGTCAGATTCACTTCTTGCTGATCTTCGAGGACTTTCAAGCCACCGATGCCCGTTCCGATCAAGACTCCAACCTGTTCTGCGTTTAGATCCGTGATTTTGAAATTCGCATCTTCGAGCGCTTGTTTGGTCGCCGCGATCGCGAATTGACAAAAGCGATCCATCCGTTTCGCTTCCTTGCGATCCATATACTGATGCGGATCAAAACCTTTCACTTCCGCTGCAAAACGGCAATCATGCCGAGACGCATCAAACAGCGTAATCGGACCAATTCCGTTCCGTCCCGACATTAAGCCGTCCCAATATTCAGACAGCGTATTGCCGATCGGTGTAACGGCACCCAGACCTGTAACAACGACGCGCTTATTTACCGAATTTGTCATGATGTCCAAAAAAGAAAGGGAGTAGGGAGTAGGGAATTAGGGAGTAGGGGAGGGTTTCGCGCTGGCTCCTGACTCCCAACTCCCGCTCATTATGCGGATGCTGCAACTTTTCCGCTGATGTAGTCCACTGCCGATTGTACGGTGGCAATTTCTTCTGCCGCTTCGTCGGGGATTTCGATGTCGAATTCTTCTTCAAGTGCCATGACTAACTCGACGGTATCGAGTGAATCTGCACCTAAATCATTGGCAAAACTCGCAGCAGGGACGACTTTCTCGGTATCTACGCCGAGTTGTTCTGCGACGATTTTCTGGACTTTATCAAAAATTTCAGTCTCGCTCATATTTCCTCTTGGGTTGCAGCAGCAACAAATCTCACTAAACGAAAGAACTCAGCCGATATCTTGGTGTTTGTCACGATACGGTTTTGAGCATTTTTTCATCTTAATCCGAATTGTGAATACACTCATCAGATTGAAGGATGCGGAAAATATTTTGCCACGATTCTGTAATGAATCTCGATTTTGAAATTTTTGGTATCTGAATAATTAAAGTCAACGACAAAACTCGCCAGGGGTAATGATTCGGCAGTACCATCAAAGGCGAACGCTTCTCTACAGAATGTTATGGCACTGAAGTACGCTTATTTTCCCGGTTGTGTGGCGCAAGGAGCCTGCCGCGAGTTGGATCAATCGACCAAAGCGGTAACGCGATCGCTGGGGATCGAGTTGATTGAACTGAAAAAAGCTTCTTGTTGCGGATCGGGAACGTTCAAAGAAGATTCGCAACTGCTCGAAGATACGGTCAATGCTAGAAATATCGCGCTGGCTGAGGAATTGAACTTGCCACTTTTAACGCATTGCAGCACTTGTCAGGGCGTGATCGGGCATGTGGATGAACGTTTAAAGTCAGCGGATTCTGATTATTTGAATCAGGTGAATGGATTTTTGAAAAAAGAAGGCTGTTCTCCCTACAAAGGAACGAGCGAAGTTAAACATTTACTTTGGGCATTAGTCGCAGATTACGGATTAGAAGCGATCGCCGAAAAAGTCACAAACAAACTCTCTGGTTTGAAGTGCGCTGCATTCTACGGTTGTTATCTATTGCGCGGTCAAGATCGCCCCTACGATGATCCGTTCAATCCGAAATCGATGGAGAATTTGTTTGAAGCGATCGGAGCAACTCCGATTTATTATCGCGGTCGAACTCAGTGCTGCGGATGGCCTCTTTCCAGTTACGCGACTGAGCAATCCTTTAAAATGGCGGGAACGCATATCGAAGAAGCGATCGCGGCTGGAGCGGATTGTATTGTTACACCTTGTCCGCTGTGTCACTTGAATTTAGATTCTCGTCAGCCCGAAGTCGAGCAAGTCATTGGAAAATCGCTCGGTTTACCTGTGCTGCATTTGTCGCAACTCGTAGCACTCGCGATCGGCGTTTCTCCGAAAGAATTGGGACTCGATCGACATATTGTTTCGACTCAACCTGTTCTCGCAAAACTGGCACGATAGAGAATTCTTGATACATAATGCCACTGCTCGACAGACTGAGTTAATTTAGACCTAAACGCCCCGAAATCAGGAATTTATGCAGCTACACTGCACTCGTCCGAGTTGTGCCCGTCCGCTAAATCATCAACCGGATCTAGATGATCCGAGTGTGTTGAAATCGGTTTCACAAAAATTCTGTACGTGCTGTGGAATGCCGCTGATTTTGGCAGGGCGATATTTGCCGATGAGACTGTTAGGAAAAGGCGGATTCGGGGCGGCATTTCTGGGACGCGATCGCTATACTCCAGGATTCAGACAGTGCGTCGTAAAACAGTTTCAGCCTTCGGGCAATCTGAGTCCAACTCAACTCAAAATCGCACAGGATTTATTTGAACGAGAAGCCGAAGTTTTAGAACAACTAGGACGTGAACATCCACAAATCCCGGATTTATTTGCATTTTTCGAGTTAACAGTTCCAAACTCTCAAAGTGGAAAAGACGAAAAATTTTTCTACCTGGTTCAAGAATATATCGACGGACAAACGCTCGAAGAAGAACTCGCACAAACCGGAAGATTTCCAGAAACAGAAATCCTAAAAGTGCTGGAACAAGTTCTAAGAATCCTAGATTTTGTTCACGAAAACGGTTCAATTCATCGGGATATCAAACCCTCGAATATTATTCGTCACAAAAACGGACGATTCTATCTACTCGACTTTGGTGCGGTGAAATTTGTCACAAAAGCCGTTGGACAGGCACAAAGTTCGACCGGAATCTATTCTGCCGGGTTTGCCCCTCCAGAACAAATGTCAGGTGGTCAAGTTCTGCCCTGTAGCGATCTGTATGCGCTGGCAGTCACTTGCTTAATGTTATTCACGAACAAAGCCCCACAAGAATTGTTCGATAGCTACAACAACGTTTGGAAATGGCGCAACTACGCTCAAGTCAGTTCACATTTGGCAGATGTGCTCGATCGAATGTTGCTTCATGCTCCCGCAGATCGCTATCAATCCGCCACTGAAGTTCTAGAAGCGCTTTCCCCCAAACCCGTTGCGCCGCCGATCGCTCCACCTCCGCAAAAAGTCGCACCTCGTCGCCAAATCACGCTCCCCCAATTTTCAACGATCGAGCTTTTGAGCAGTGCCTTATTTACCGGATTCGAGAGCGGAATTATCGCGATCGCGCTTGTAAGTTTACTTGGGACGACGTTGATTAGTGCTGGATTCTGGGTCGTGTTAGTTGCAATTCTGATTGCTGCACAACTGGCGCGATTCATCGAAAAAGTTGATTTCTTAATTCTGGCAATCATTTCTCTTGTCATCGTGGGAGTTGTCAGACAACTCAACTGGGCAGGGGCATTTATCATTCAGGCGGGACATCCGTTTTTGAATATCTTGGTGATTGCTGGATTTACAGGATTAATCACACTCTCGATCGCGATTCTCTTTCGTCTGATTTATAAACTCGTCTCTCGATTCTTATGACACAAAAAAATGAAACGCCCGCTTTACTCATTTCGTTGTTAGTGACAGGCAGTTTAATCGGTGCGGGAGCTTGGTGGCTGACTCAGAGATCAGGCGTGAATTTGTCGATCGCTCCATCTCCTCAAGCTTCAGTGACCGCAGATAGTCCAACCGTGGATTGGTCAAACGTGCAAAACGTTCCATCTGGAATTTTTAACTACGGTGGCAGTACCAGTTGGGCACCTTTGCGATTGAGTGTCGATTCGGCTCTACAAGCTGCCCGTCCTGAATTTCGGTTGCGCTATGTTGATCCCGCAAGCGGTGCACCCAGTTCAGCCTCTGGCATTCGGATGTTGCTCGATGGTCAGATTCAACTTGCTCAATCCTCACGTCCGGTCACACCCCAAGAACAGCAAGAAGCCCAGCAAAAAGGATTCAGCCTGAGAGAAATTCCGATCGCCATTGATGGACTTGCGATCGCGGTTCATCCTTCTCAAACCGTTTCGGGTCTGACGATCGATCAGCTTCGCCAGATTTACACAGGTCAAATCAAAAATTGGGACCAAGTCGGCGGCGCAAACTTACCGATCACAGCGTTTGCACGTGATAACATTTCCAGCGGGACATTTGCAGAACAAGTTCTGGAAGGACAAGCATTAGCTTCAACGACTCAGATCGTGGCAAATACAACCGAAGGACTCCGCAAGTTAAGCGCCACCCCAGGCGGAATCTATTTTGCTTCGGCTCCCGAAGTGGTTCCCCAATGTACAGTGAAAGCGATTCCGATCGCCAGAACGACTCAATTCGTTGCTCCCTATTTGGAACCGATCGCCACTTGTCCGACGCGCAATCAACTCAACACCAAAGCCTTTCAGAATGGAACTTACCCGCTAACTCGAAATCTCTCAGTGATTGTCAAACAGAACAATGGCACTGAGCAAAAAGCGGGTGAAGCCTACGCGAATTTGATGTTGAGTACACCCGCTCAAGAAGCGATCGCAAAAGCAGGCTTTGTCCGAATTCGCTGAAGTAAGAAACGGCACGTCTCAAACACCTTCTTAAGCTGAACTCGTACTCAGCCCAAAGAATTCGGCGAAAAACCGCGATCGCAAGGTAAGCTGTCAGAGTGTGAAAACTTTACGATTCGAGCTGAATCTTTAGCGACACACCATACAAGAAAACTTTTGGGTGTTAGACCTTGCAACCTATGTCCGAAAATTCCTGGCAAGAAAATGATTCGTTCCCTGAGCTTGAAGCGTTGGCAGCATTGGTAACAGAATTACCCGACCCGGAAGATCCAAAGGTGTTTCGGGGATTTGAAGGACGCAGGAAAAAGGCAGCGATCGTCTTTGCTTTGATTTGGACTTGTACGATCGTGTTGCATCTAGTCACCTGGGGTTATTGGTTGATTCTAGGTCTAACGACACTGATGAGTTTTCATGCGGCGCGGTTAGTTTTGGCGCGTCCGTGTGAGTTGCCGAAATCGATCGACGATGATGCGATCTTTCCGATGGTGTCGCTGATGGTGGCAGCCAAGAACGAAGAGGCTGTGATCGGGCGATTGGTCAAAATGCTGTGTAGCTTGGATTACCCTAGCGATCGCTACGAAGTTTGGGTGATTAACGATAACAGCAGCGATCTCACGGCTGAAATTTTGGATCAGCTTGCAGAACAGTATTCGCAATTAAATGTGTTTCATCGTCCCGCGAATGCAGGTGGCGGAAAATCTGGAGCGCTTAATCAAGTATTGCCGCTGACCCGTGGCGAATTTCTAGCAGTGTTCGATGCGGATGCTCAGGTGGAAAGAGATTTCTTGCGGCGCGTTTTGCCTGTGTTCGATCGAGGGGATGTTGGCGCAATTCAAGTGAGAAAGGCAATCATTCAATCTGAACCCGAAGTTGGCTCAAAAGATGCGAAGAACTTCTGGATTCAGGGACAAAGAGCAGAAATGGCGCTAGATGCGTTTATTCATCAACAAAGAGCCGCGATCGGGGGATTGGGTGAACTGCGCGGAAATGGTCAATTTGTTCGCCGTGAAGCTTTGATCGATTGTGGAGGCTGGAATGAAGAAACGATTACCGATGATTTGGATCTAACGTTCCGCCTGCATTTGCATCGTTGGGACATTGAAGTTGTGACTGAGCCTGCGGTTTACGAAGAAGGAGTGACGAGTGCGATCGCGCTTTGGCATCAAAGAAATCGCTGGGCAGAAGGCGGTTATCAACGCTATCTCGACTATTGGCGCTTGATTGTTCGCAATCGGATGGGAACTCGCAAAACGCTCGATCTAGCGATGTTCTGGATGCTTCAGTATGTAATGCCGACTGCTGCAATTCCTGATTTTCTGATGGCTGTGTTGAGACATCGAATGATGATCACCAGTCCGATTTCTGCGATGACACTGTTTCTGTTTTTGTTTAGTGCGATCGGCGGATTGCGACGAGTTCAACGACTCAAGAGTGCCGATCATCTGACCGTTCTAGAATGGGCGACGCTGATGGTACAAGGATTGCGTGGCGCGGTTTATATGCTGCACTGGTTCGCGATCGTTTCAACCGCAACGCTGAGAATGTCGATTCGTCCTAAACGATTGAAGTGGGTCAAAACGGTTCATCGCGGCGTAGACGATTAGCGGAACTTGCACCTGGTTTTTCGAGTCGATTGCGATTGCTTAGATCCGAAACAATACATGAAACGATCGATTATTCTCAGTTTGCTATTTCTCGGTGCTCCAACGGTTTCGATTGCCCAACCCAAACCGATTACGGCTCCTGCACCTTTGCCGCTCAAATCAACGACTGCTCCAAGCGTGATCGATGATCAGATTCTGCGCGATCGTCAATCGATGCTAAGCGCGATCGACCACAGCTTGAAGTATTTAGAAACTCCGAAAGCAATTCAAGCTTATGCGAAATATCCAGTTAAAACGATTACACGCGATCGGGTGATTCGCAGTCTCAGACGATTTCGGCAACTCCTCACAACTGCGCGATCGGGATCTGCTTTATCTAGGGCGATCGCACGAGAATTTGTGTTCTATCAATCGATCGGCAAAGACAATAGAGGAACGGTTGCTTTTACAGGGTACTTTGAGCCAGTTCATACTGCCAGCCGCACTCAAACGGCGGACTATCGCTATCCGCTTTACGCGCTTCCGAGTGGATTCTCTCAATGGAGCAAGCCTCATCCGACGCGATTGGAACTGGAAGGAGCCGACGGACTGCAAGCCAGCAAAGGAAAATTACGCGGCTCAGAACTGGTCTGGATGCGCGATCGCTTAGAAGCCTTTCTGATCCAAGTGCAAGGGTCAGCACGATTAAACCTCACCAATGGATCAACAATGACGATCGGAGTCGCAGGATTAACCGATCAGCCCTATACCGGAATCGGACGAGAATTAGTCAAAGACGGCAAGCTAAAGCTCGAAGATCTGAACTTACCGAATGTGTTGAAGCATTTCAAGAACAATCCTCAAGACTTAAATGTTTACCTCCCTCGCAATCGACGGTTCGTATTCTTTAGAAATACCTTCGGTGCGCCTGCTTTGGGAAGTTTAGGAGTTCCAGTCACCGCAGATCGATCGATCGCGACTGATAAATCTTTGATGCCGCCGGGTGCTCTAGCACTGATTCAAACTCAACTTCCAATCTTGAATCGTCAGAAACAATACGAACAACGATCGGTTAGCCGCTTTGTCCTAGATCAAGATACAGGCGGTGCAATTATTGGTGCAGGTCGCGTCGATATCTTTACTGGAACTGGAACGCAAGCAGGCAGCGAAGCTGGATTAATCAACGCAACCGGACAGCTTTATTATCCGCTTTTAAAGAAATATAGCGATCCTATTTGAGTCGTAAACATTGGAAAGAGTGGGGGGTAGGGAGTAGGGAGTCAGGAATCAAAACGGGAGCAACACCCCACTCCCCACTCCCCACTTCTTCACAACTCTCCCTACTTCACAACTCACTTATGATTGCTATAGATCTGGTTCGGTCGCCTGTGCCAAAATTTCGGAATCCCTCTCTCAAGTCTTCATCATGCAGCCCAACACAGAATTTCTCACTCCAGAAGAATGTATCGAAGTCGATAAAGCGCTCCTGACTTCAAAAGATAAGTTCTCAGCACGGGTCGCAATCTATGCACTCCGATCGCTCAAACAAATTGCTCAAAGTTCAGGACAAGCGATCGACGAATTGCAGCCTACTCAAATCGAGAATTGGATTTATGAGGATGAAAGCTTACAAGGCGGCATCGATCGTGAGTTCAAAAAGTTCTTTTCTCAGCTTGTTCTCGCTTCGATCAATCCACTCACCCAGATTGCACAAGCGAATGGAACGAATATCGAATCGCTCACGGTTCCACAAGTCGTCGCTTGGTTTGAGACAAGAGCAAAAGAAGCTCTGCGATCGCAACAATAATGAGTGATTAATTAGTGCTTGTTCTAGCTCAGTTAGCGACACGATTGATTAAAAACGCCGATTTTGGAGCGATCGAGAAAAGTCGATCGCTCCAAAATCAGCGTTTTATGAAGTTACAGTGATTTAATAACCGTGATTATACGGATACTACACTCTGAGTAAATACTGAGGGTAATATCCAGTATTCTGGTATCAAAAGTAATTTCGCAATCTCTAAAAACGCTTAAAAACACGCAAAATACTGATGATATCTCAGTTGTAGAAGATACAAAATTAGGAAAAATGATTTTATTACTGCTAAGTAGGATTTTCAAGATTCTCTTAAGAAGCTTGTCTTTCTCCGTAAATACCAGTAAGCTACTGAATATCACAGACCGTATGAATCAGCATCTATCGACTGTCTTATCGTTCAGAATCAGCACGATCAATAGTGGCTGGTAACATTTCAGGGGATTTTAGCGGGCTGCACTACCACTAGCCCAGCGATAAATTGAGCGCAGTTCCCAAACTTGGGCGTTTTGTCGTATCAGGGCGAAATCGATCCACCTTCCCACGGAGCGCTATGGTGAAATCTTATCCGAGCCTGCATCCGCATCGGTTACTGCTGCGATTGGTGCACCAACGGTTCACGGGATGCCTACAGGTTGAAACCAACCTAGCAGACTGGTCGATCTACTTCAGCGAGGGAGAGCTAACCTTTGCCACCAGTTCGCTATCTCCCTTCGAGCGACTCGATCGACATTTGGGACGATTAAGCCAACGGGTTCCTTTACTGGGAGGTGCAGTGCGATCGCAGATCCGCTCGTTGTTCGATCGTAAACTGCCTCAAAGTCGAATCAGCCCCGACTATCAAGCGATTCTGCGATTAGTCGAACAGCAGTATCTTACAGTAAGTCAAGCTCAGCAATTGATCAAAGAAGTCGCTCAAGAAGTGCTCGCCGGCTTTTTAATGCTGTATGAAGGTCAGTCCGAAGTGATTGAACGCGCTAAGTTTGATCCTTATCCCGAACTGTGCCGGATGGAACTGTTGCCCTTGTTAGCAAAGGACTATCAACCTGCTCGATCGACAACAAAAGAAATGCACATCGGTGCATCCACAACAGTGATCGATCGACCGATTCAAACCTGGATTGAGGTTGAGCCGCAGACTTACAAAATTGTTTGTATTGATGATAGCCCCTCGATTCTACAAGCAATTCAAACTCATTTAGATGAACAATTTCAAGTGGTGATCATTGCTGATCCACTCAAAGCTTTAATGCAAATTATGAGACACAAGCCCGATGTGATTTTGCTCGATGTGGGGATGCCCAGTTTAGATGGATATGAGCTTTGTGCCATGCTACGACGGCATCCAAGATTCCGAGAAACGCCTGTGATTATGGTGACAGGGCACGCCGGATTTATCGATAGAGCAAGAGCCAAGTTAGTTGGGGCATCGGGCTATTTGACCAAACCGTTTACGCGATCTGAACTGCTCGACACAATCTCGAAACATGTTCTATGACTGCGATTTGAACGCTCTGAACTAGGTCTAATCTGATGCTGATAAACACAGTTTTGATTGTCGAAGATACCCCTTCGGAACGGGAACTTCTGAGCTATTACCTGCAAGAAGGGGGCTATGTCGTGATTGAGGCAATGAGTGCAAAAGAAGCACTCGACAAAGTAGCTGAACATAAGCCTGATGTGGTGGTTACAGATGTGGTCATGCCTGGAATGAGCGGATTTGCGCTGTGTCGAGCATTGAGGCGGCATCCGATTACAGAAGATGTTCCGATCATCATCTGCACATCTAAGAACCAGGATATCGATCGGATTTGGGGGATGAAACAGGGAGCCGATTTGTACATTACCAAACCGTTTACTCGTGATCAACTAATCCGAGCGGTTCAATCTGTAGGAGGTTAGTACCATGAAAAGTTCCGCGATCGCGCTCCGATCGATTCCCGAACAGTTAGGGCAGGTTTATCTCAAATTCGATTTAGGTGCAAAAATTCCGGTCATTGTGCCGATGAACTCTGTACGAGAAGCAATTTCTCGATCGCTGCAACATCTCACCCCAATGCCAGACATGCCACCGTATGTATTGGGATTGATGCACCGACAAGCTCAGGTCATGTGGGCGATCGACCTTGCCCAGTTGTTAGAGGTGGGAAGCATCAATGCTCATTTAGCTGAACAAGACTTTATCATTCTGCAAGTCGGTTCGACTGCTTTCGCGATCGCAGTGCATCAAATCCACGGTTCGACCTGGCTATCCGCAGAAGAAATCCAACCTTCGCTCAGTCATGCCAACGGGCGATTTTCACACTATCTCAGAGGCTGTGTGCTGAAAAAACAAGAAGTGATGTTTGTGCTCGATGCAGAAGCGATCGTGCAGTCTCCAAACGTTCAGCCCACCGAATCTTTCTAATTTTGTTCACGTTCCCCAAGATACTTTCTGACTCATGGTTGATCAACTATCTTCACCGAATTCCAAGCGACTTATCACCCCGCCTGCCTACCGTGCCACTGATCCAATTCGTCCTCCTGCTCCTCGCTCTGTTAAAAACTGGCTCGATCGCATGAGCTTACGCCAAAAGACTGCTGTTGCTGCTGTCATTCTCAGTACGCTCCCGATCGCAGGAATGGGGGTTGCCAGCTACTTCTTCGCGAATCAAGCGATTACTCAGCAAGTCACCAGTTCGCAACAGTTAGCCGCCACACGTTTGAGTGATTTGATCAGTCGCTACATGGCACAACGCTACGCAGATATTCAAGTGTTAGCGAACTTTCCGATGGTCACTGAGACAACGATTCGCAATCCTGCTGTGCTGGCTGAAAGAAATGCTGCTCTCGCTCGAATTGCTCAATCGTATGGGCAATACAGTGAGATTGCGCTGTTTGATTTAGAAGGCAATTCGATCATCCAAACCGGCGATCGCACAAATCCGAATCAGTCGAATCAGGACTACTTTAGAGAAGCGGTTCGAGCCAATCGAGCCGCATTCAGTAAACCGACTGTTACCGCAGATGGAAAAAGTTCTCAGGTCTATCTCACGGCTCCGGTTCGGGACAGTCAAACGGGAGGAACGATCGCGATTATTCGGGCGACCTTACCGCTGGAAAAACTTGCTAATCAGCTTGTAACGTACACTCTGATTGGACGCGAATATAGCATCGTTGATTCCAATACCAATCGAGTCATTCTCAGTTCTCGACCAGAGCGATTAAACCAGGAAGCGACAGTCCTGTTCCCTGAATTTTCCCAGATGGAGTCCAACGCCCAAGCGAATACACGATCGATCACTCAGGGACGCGATCAGTTCATTTTCACGTATAGTCCTTGGACGAAGTTAGATAATTTGCCAGATCTCAACTGGCAATTAATGTTGGGCAACAATGTCGAAAATGCATTTCGAGCAAGACGAACTTTGCTGCTGGTATTGGGAGCCAGTACTATCATTGCAGCCGCATTAGTGGCTTGGATTGCAATGCTGTTATCCAATCGATTGACCCGGAGAATTGTATCCGTCGCGAAAGCTGTTCAGCGCATCGGACAGGGACAGCTTGATACTCGACTGCGAGTCGTTGGAGATGATGAAATTACCCTGTTAGGGAGCAACATCAACTACATGGCAGGACAGCTACAAAAGCTGATCTTTGAGCAAACTCAAACTTCGCAGAACTTACAGCGATTGAATGATGCAACGTTCAACATTCGGAAAACCCTGGATGCGAACTTGATCATGCAGTCCGGTGTGAATGAGGTTCGCAGGCTGATTGATGTCGATCGAGCGATCGTCTATCTGTTTGATGAAACCTGGCAGGGTCGAATTGTTGCTGAGTCAGTTGGTTTAGAGTTTCCAGCAGCACTTGGAACTCACATCAATGATCCATGCTTTCCAGAGCGCTTTATTGAAAAGTATCGCAATGGTCATGTGCAAACGATTCCAAACGTTGAAGATGCGGATCTTGATCCTTGCTATCGTGGACAGCTTGAAGCCTTTCAAGTCAAAGCGAACATCATTGCACCTATGGTCGTTGAAGGAAACCTAATTGGATTGCTGGTAGGACACCATTGCACAGGTTCTCACTACTGGGAATCTTGGGAAGTGAACTTATTTACTCAGATTGCAGTGCATTTAGGCAATGCGTTAGAGCAAGTAAAACTGACTGAGCAACGTCAACAAGTCAATAGCATCCAAGCTTTGGCAGAAGAGCGTCAACGGAGTCAAGAAACATTGCAATCTCAACTGCTACAACTGTTACGTCATGTTGAACGCGCAGCAATGGGAGATTTAACGGTTCGAGCGGATGTGACCACGGGAGAGATCGGAACCGTTGCTGACTTTTTTAACTCGATCGTGGAAAATCTCCAGCATTTAGTCGGTCAAGTCAAGCAGGCTTCGCTACAAGTGAATTCTTCACTCGGACAACATGAACACGCCGTGCGAGATCTCGCTCAAGATGCGTTGAAACAAGCGGAAGAGACTTCTGCCACGCTGGATTCGGTTCAACACATGATGCAATCGATCGAGAAAGTTGCCGAAAGTGCTCAGAAAGCCGCAGAAGTGAGCCGGAGTGCGTCAATGACTGCTGAGAGTGGCGGCGCTGCGATGGATCTTACCGTTCAGCAAATTTTGGGATTGAGAAATACGATCGGAGATACCGCCAAGAAGGTTAAACGCTTGGGAGAATCTTCGCAGCAAATCTCTAAAGCCGTGTCGTTGATCAATCAAATCACAGTTCAGACGAATCTGCTGGCGATCAATGCGGGAATTGAAGCAGCACGAGCGGGAGATGAAAGTCAGGGATTTGCAGCGATCGCGGAAGAGGTGGCAGCATTAGCGGCTCGTGCGGCGGATGCGACTCATGAGATTGAACAGTTAGTAGCGGATATTCAGCGCGAAACCAGTGACGTGGTGGAAGCGATGGAAGAAGGCACAACGCAAGTTGTTGAAGGTACGAAATTCGTCGAGAACGCGAAACAGAGCTTAGAGCAAATCGTGGCAGTGTCTCACCAGATTGATCAATTGGTGCAATCGATTTCGGTTGCGACCGTCTCTCAGGTAGAAACCTCCCATACGATTACCAACTTGATGCAGGACATTGCTGAGATTGCGGAACGGACTTCAGATTCCTCGGTCGAGGTTTCCAATTCGCTGCGTCAAACGGTAGATATTGCTCAAGAGCTTCAGCAATCGGTCGGAACCTTCAAAGTGAATTAACTCACGCTGCCCAGTTCAGTCCTCTACTCCCTCCTCACATTCCTATGTCACATGAAAAAGAGCAGGAAATCCGGCGACAGTTTCTAGACGAAGCGCAAGAGTACATTACCAGCTTAGAGACTTCGATTTTAGAACTCTTTCAAGGACTTCACGCGCCGACAATCAATGCTGCCCTCAGAGTCACACACTCGCTCAAAGGGGGAGCCGCCATGATGGGATTCAAACTGTTGAGTGATCTGGCGCATCAGCTAGAAGATGCTCTGAAAGTGCTCAAAGTCAGTAGCCCGATCGTGATTGATGATGAAACCAATGATTTATTGCTGCTGACTGTGAGTTGTTTGTATCAAATTGTTGGATTTGAGCGCTATGGAGAGCCGATTAATCCAACTTGGATCAGCAAAGAAGTCGAACCAATTTTTACAGAACTACGATCGCGTCTGGGTGAACCTCAAGGAGAAACCGCTGCTTCTGTATTGTCGATCGACAATCATCAAGATCTCGTTCCTCTGCTGTTTGAAACCGAAGTCGAAGAAGCCCTTCAACGCCTAGAAGAACTCTTAGCAACTCCGGATCAATCCAGTTTGAAAGACGAAGCTACCTTGCTCGCTCAAGAACTGGGCGGACTCGGTGAAATGCTACAACTGCAAGACTTCACCCGACTTTGTGATTCGATCGAACAATCGCTCTTCACTGCTTCACATCATCTAATTCCAGATGTGACGCGAACTGCCTTGCAAACTTGGCGACGTACTCAAGCTTTGATTCTGACTGGACAGCTTGATCAAATTCCGACTGAGATTGATCCAATCGAAACCCCGCAAACGGTTTCTACTCAATTGGTACAAACCATGACAGCGCCTAATGCGATCGAGGAAGATTCAAACACTACCGTTCGCGTCTCAGTGCGCCAACTCAATCGCATTCAAGATCTGTTTGGCGAACTCACGATCGATCGTAATGGTTTGGATCTCAATCTCAAGCGTTTGCGGAATCTAACTCGCCATCTGTCTCAGCGGCTCCAAACCTTGCAGCAGGTGAACTATAAACTGAGAACGGTTTACGATCGAGTAGCAACGCCTCAGCCGATGATGAGTAGCCGATCGCTGGCAACTGTTCTGTCACCCTCCAGCGAATTTGATGTGTTAGAGATGGATCGCTACACCGAAATTCATTCTCTCTCGCAGCAAGTGATCGAAACGATTGTTCAGTTGCAAGAAGTAACAGACGACTTGGGCATTAGCTTGGACGATACCGATCAAAGTGCCAGAAACTTGAACAAAACTTCTAAACAACTGCAATCTGGCTTTACTCGCCTGAGAATGCGACCGTTTGCAGAATTAGTCGATCGCTTTCCACGTGCTTTGCAAGAGTGGTGTAGCGAATACGGAAAGGCAGCGCGATTGAACATTGAAGGAGAAGCAGTTTTACTCGATCGTAATATCCTCGAAACGCTTCAAGATCCATTGCTCCATCTCTTGCGAAATGCGTTTGATCATGGCATTGAAGCTCCCCAAACGCGGTTAGAATGTGGCAAGTCTGTTGAAGGATTGATTGAAATTCGAGCCGCACAGCAAGGAAATCGAACCGTGATCACCGTTCAAGATGATGGAGAAGGAATCGCGATCGACAAAATCCGCGATCGAGCAGCAGAAATCGGACTCGATCCTGCTTTGTTAGCTTCTGCGAGTGAAACTGAATTGTTATCGCTCATCTTTGAGTCTGGATTTAGTACTAGCAAACAAGTGACAGAACTATCCGGGCGTGGAGTCGGGATGGATGTTGTTCGGACTCATCTCCAGCAAATTCGAGGTGAGATTACAATCAATACTCAAGTCGGAGTTGGAACAACGTTTACACTCTCTGTTCCTGCAACGCTTCTAAGTGTCCGAGTTGTGTTAGCAGAAAGTAATGGTGTGTTACTGGCTCTGCCGAGTGAATCGATCGCAGAAGTGATCATGTTTGAGCCTGAAGCCGTCATTCCAACGGGAATCGGAGAAGCGATCGAGTATCAAGGTCAGCCCGTTTCCCTGATTCGCTTGCAACATAAACTGCATTTCAACTGCATTCGGACAAGACACAACTATGAAACACCGCCACTGCTGGAATCAGACAGTGTAGTGATTATCAGACAAGGCTTGCAACTGACCGCCCTACAAGTCGATCGGTGTTGGACAGATCAAGAAGTCACAATACGATCGATGTCGAGTTTTCTACCGTTGCCTCCTGGTTACAATGGCTGTGCGATCTTGGGAGATGGGCGAGTCGTTCCTTTAGTAAACGTGCCAGAATTCCTGCACGAAATCATGGCTTCATCCAGAGTTCAGACTTCTTTACCTGCATTGCTCAGTGCGGCAACAAGCGTTTCACTGCCGACGATTCCGAGTATTCTAGTCGTCGATGATTCGATCAATGTGCGGCGATTTTTAGCTCTAACCTTGTCGAAATCGGGCTATCAAGTTGAACAAGCCAAAGATGGACAAGACGCGATCGAGCAACTTGAAGCAGGATTGGCAGTTCAAGCGATTATCTGTGACATTGAAATGCCGCGATTAGATGGTTTCGGATTGTTGACCAAGCTAAGAGCAAATCACAAGCTGAATCACATTCCAGTCACGATGTTAACGTCTCGCAGTGGGGATAAACATCGACAGCTTGCAACCCAATTAGGAGCTAATGCTTATTTTCCCAAGCCTTACAATGAACAGGCTTTGCTTCAAACCTTAGAGCGATTGATCCGGCAGAGCTAAAACCTGATTGATGCTTCTCGAAAGATTGTTCACTTCGTTGTTATCTCGCCCGGAGGTTTAGCTCCGGGCTGATCGGGGGAAGCCCACTGAACTGGGCTAAGGAGATTTCTACGAAAGAGCTTACTGCTTGAAAGACTGCCCTTCGGCTTCGCTCAGGGCGCGATCTCTAGCTGACTGAGCGAAGCCGAAGACAGCGGGTAATTTGTTTTCGATAAATCTCCTAAGAGCTGCCTTGAGCCTGCTTTAGCAGGGTTGCCTCCATTAGACCGGAGGTTTAGCTCCGGGCGGGTCGTGCAGGGACGAACACATTGAATCAATGCGAGAAAAGTTTTACAGCCTGTCGTTTGAATCCAAACAGAGCTTGTCCTAGAGTTGAAAGGACTTTGACTTGACAAGCTGTTTTATGAAGTTGCGACTCCCTTTCCTGTGTAGTACACTCGCTACCCTCCTCTCGGCTCCTCATGCGATCGCACAATCCACTCAGCCCGTATCAATCCAATTCCGGGGCGTAGTCGGCGATCAACCTTTTCAATGTACTTCCACTTATTCACTCGGTACAGCCGCAACTCCAGTCGCTCCCTCTGATTTTCGCTTCTACATTTCAGAAGTCGCGTTAATTGATGCTCAAGGAAAAGCTGTTCCAGTCACCTTAACTCAGGACAATCGCTGGCAGCATCAGAATGTTGCTTTAGTTGATTTTGAAAATAAAACGGGAATGTGTACGAATGGAACCGTCGAAACCAACGATCGCATTGTTGGCACTGTTCCGACAGGCAACTACAAAGGAATTCGCTTCACTTTGGGTGTTCCGTTCAACTTGAATCATGAAGATGCTACGATCGCGCCTTCTCCGCTAAATTTGACCTCACTTTGGTGGAACTGGCGAGGCGGCTATAAATTTGCTCGCATCGATTTCGTTCCGCCGATGTCTGCGATGAAACATGATGCACCGAGTCAACCTGCTCACGGCGGAACACATTCACCGGGTAAGCAAGCCCGTGAAAGTTTCATCATTCATTTAGGCAGTACCGGGTGTAATGCGAATAACAATCGGCAAAAACCGCAAAGTTGTGCGAATCCAAACACTGCAACGATTACGTTTGACAACTTCAACCCGCAGAAAAATGTGATTGTCGCAGATCTTAAATCGTTGTTGGCAAACACTAATTTGTCACAAAATCAGCCGAATACTGCGATCGGATGTATGTCTGAACCGCAAGACAATGACTGTGCTGGAATCATGACGAGTTTCGGTCTACCCTGGAATGGTCAGCCTGCTCGTCAATCCTTTTTCCGCGTCGCACAATAGATATGAAACGCTGGTTGAACCTTGCAATCATCACGGTTCTCTCATTCTGTCTTGCTCTCGGTTTGAGTGCTGCATTTTCTAAGAGCGATGCAGCCTCAACCTACAATTGGCAGTTACCCGCTTGGACACCTCCGCCGATCGTGCCTGCTGACAATCCGATGAGCGCTGCCAAAGTCGAACTCGGACGGCATCTCTTCTATGAGAAGCGGCTTTCCGTCACAGGTGAATTCTCTTGTGCAACCTGTCATGATCAGTCCCGCGCCTTTACCGAGAAGAAATCAGTGTCGATCGGGGCAACCGGAGAAGCGCATCCCCGCAATTCGATGAGTCTGGCGAATGTTGCTTACAATTCGGTGCTAACTTGGGCGAATCCATTGATGAGCGATTTGGAAACTCAGTTGCTTGTCCCCTTGTTTGGAGAGCATCCGATCGAGATGGGCATGGCAGGCAAAGAGACGGAAATCATTGCGATGTTAAAGAACGATCCGAAGTACCAAAAGCAATTCACAGAAGCATTCGGAAACGAGGAAATTAGCATTAATACAATGGCGAAAGCGATCGCATCTTTTGAACGATCGCTAGTTTCGTTTAATTCCCCTTACGACCAATACCGATATGGTGGCAACGATCGAGCCATTTCCGAAGCTGCAAAACGCGGTGAAGCGCTCTTTGAAAGTGAACGACTCGAATGCTTCCATTGTCACGGCGGCATCAATTTCTCGGATTCGATCAAGCATTCCCGTCTAGCTTTCCAAGAGATTGCTTTCCACAATACCGGACTCTACAACATTGATGAAAAAGGTGCTTATCCACCCAACAATACTGGCATCAAAGAAATCACGCTCAAACCCTCAGATATGGGACGCTTCAAAGCTCCCACGTTGAGAAACATCGCGTTAACGGCTCCTTATATGCACGATGGCAGCATTCCTACACTGGAGAAAGCGATCGAGCATTATGAAGCAGGAGGACGCACGATTCACGCTGGGCAATGGGCGGGAGTCGGCAGCAAAAATCCGCTGAAAAGTTCGTTTGTGAAAGGGTTCAAATTGAGCGATCGAGAAAGACAAGACCTGCTCGAATTCCTTCGCAGTCTGACTGACGAATCATTTGTGCAAAACCCTGCCTTTAGCGATCCTCATCGTGGAGCAGGCGCACCTCGCAACATCCCTTCCGTACTTAGATCTTCATCAATTTCTTCCCAGTAAATTCCATAGCCACCCCCCGCCACCTGCCAGTTTGCTCGTTGTTCAGAGGTAGCATTGAATAGCCTGGGATACCAGATTAATGGAACGGTAATGGTTCGTCCATCTATTAAATCGACCGAAATCGTATCTTCTGTGAAATAAACGTTTTTCACGCGCTCATCCGTCCGAATTCCCGAAATACTCATTCCAAGCCTCCAATAGTGTGTCCTGATGCTGTTCAACTAAAGATTTTAGCTTTCGCAATTCTTTTGCACTAAAGCCAATATTTTTCGCTAACTCCACAGGATTAAGCCAGAATTTAGCAGACCATTCATCTCGATCGATATGAATGTGAGCAGGTTCATTGGGTTCATGACTATAGAAGTAAAAGCGGTAAGCATTCACTCTTAAAACAGTGGGCATCTCGCTTACTCAGTAGGACTCAGACGTTTCATAATCCAACTACTTGCGCCGCTAATCAGTGCCCCTGCCATTAAAATCCCCAACGCAGGCTGCATTACAGGTGTCCACAGAGAAAGCCAGAGATCCAAGCCGAGGGGGAATTTAGCAGCGCGACCGACAAGCGCGATCGCAAACCAGCCAAAACACAACAGCACAAAAAACAGATTCCACATCAACGCCGTATTGAGCCACTTAAAAAACGTGTCTTTCATAGGAGCAATTAAACGATTCACTGTATTAACTTAACAAAAATTGGGCTGCAACTGATATCAGTGCAACCCGATTCTAAGTTATGAAGATCTAAGCTGAAATGGTCTTAAAGTTCATGCACCGATGGGAAATCTTTTTCGCGTGAAATTTGCAGATTCTCAGGATCGACATAGTGGCAGACGGCATCATTTAAACAGATGACCGCCCAACCCGATTGGTGCATCTCAACGAGTTGATAGCCTGATGCGTGTTGCACGAAATAACCTTTGTGGTTGCGAGTTCCAGGTTTGACTCCGACACGATCGATAGACATAGTAATCTGCTCCTTAAGCTACAAAAATCGTCGATCGACACTGATTTCAAGCAAGCCAAAGTGACCCAAAAAATTCAGGGTTTAGCTCGTTGAATGCTGCGAACTAAGCTGTACAAAAGCTCGTTCTTGCGGTTATAAGTGACGAAAAGACTGTTAGAAATCGAGGAAATTATCCTAGTTTTCAAATAGTATCATCCCCTTTCTAAAACGATGATTAAATTATTTAAGTTTGTATTGCAGGATATAAATAATATCAATCGCTTTGTGCGGCGGATTGCAACAATTTTGTAGTGTAGATGGCAATTTGGATTACGCAAACTTCATACGCCGGACTTTTCAAACAAAAAAGAGCCAGAAAAACGCTCTAGCTCTTAGGAATGTAAAGAAAGATGAAGCAACTTTCTAAGAGGGTGTTTGAAAAGCAATCGTTGATCGCATTCACCCGCCCGGAAATGAATCTCCGGGCTAATCGTAGAAGCCCACTAAACTGGGCTAAGAACTTTGTATTGTGTTCTGAGTCCGCTTCAGCGGGGTTTCCTCCATTAGCCCGGAGATTCATTTCCGGGCGAACTCGCAACGCAGCAAAACCGCTTTTTATCCTTCTAAAACGTTTTCTAAGACTCAAAGAGCCACGCTTTCACTTTTTGTAAGCTTTTCCAATCTGGTTTTCTTGCCAAACCATCTTCGATATTTTGCTGTACTTCTTCGCGCAATTCTTCGACCGCAAACGTTAATTGTTGCGCCATCTCAATATGTGTTCTGACTCCAGGTTTCGACAGATCCAACATCGCGAGAACAAGATTAATTCGAGCTTGGGCATCTTGGGGAACTAGTTTCACCGCTTTTTGTGCTGCGGGAAGGGCTAGAGCAGGCTTATCCGCCAATAAATAGAGCCACGCCAAGCAAGTCCAAGCTGCTCCCGTTTTGCGCGATCGATCACAGATTTCTTTGAACACTGGAATCAAAGTTTCTGGAGCTTCTCCAGCTTTATAGCGCTCCAGTCCCTCTTCAAAAAGGGTTTCAACGGTTTGAGTCATGACACCGAATTTCAATGCGAACAGTGTTTCATTTTAACTTGTTGTAGCGAGTTACTTGATTGACTTGCGATCGCGATAATCCCAAAACTTGAGCAATCGATCGTTCTATCTTGTCTGAATCCGTATAGGGAAAGCGAAATTCTAATTTACTCAACGGTTGGTTACGAGTGAGAACCGTGACGATCGCACCTTGCTCTTGAATGGTCACATCAATCGATCGCACCACGACCACAGCAGAATCCGCCGACGATTCGAGCACGAATGCTTTATCGGAAAGGCTCGATCGCGTTAACATCCAATCGGTTGCCCAACCGCTGACAATCCAAGCGAATCCACCCAAGACGGGCAGCAAGAGCCAAAATCTGAGACCGAGCGATCGAATGAATTTTAGCGATCTGTGTTGCATGATTTAGAAGTTCGATTGGTCTTTCGCTTGTCGTGCCGCCAGTCTAGCTTGCCACGCTCGAATCGCCATCGCTGTTCTGACTAAAGGCGAAATAAATTCATCGCTGCCTGCAATCGGTTCAACTTGAGATAACGGATGATTGCTTAAACAAGGACGCAAGGTTTCCAAATGCGCTTCGAGTTCCAATGTCCGGAACACATCATCGGCAGATTTAAATCGATCGTGCGTATTTGCCTTCAACATCTTGTCCAGAATTCGCCCAAAATAGTCACTGACATTCACCAAATTTTGCCACAACAGTTCGCCCGTATAAGGATCGTAGTCTTGCTCTTTGGGAACGCGACTCGATAAAAGATACAAGCAAGTCACACCGAGCGCATAGATATCACTCGCATAGGTTGGACGCATAGCAACCTGTTCGATCGGGGCAAATCCGATCGTGCCAACAAAATGTGTCGCCATCGATCGAGAATGTGGATCAGAAAATGCAACTCGTTCTTTCACCGCTCCAAAATCAATCAGCACCCAACGCCCATCATCTCGACAGCGCACAATATTCGAGGGTTTGATATCGCGATGAATCACTCGCTGCTTGTGGACATATTGCAGCAGCGGCAAAAATTCCTTGAGAAACTGTTTCACTGCCGATTCTGTCCAGACTCCGAATTTATGCACATCTTGAGCCAGCGTCCGACCGCGAATGAATTCTTGTGCCAGATAGAACTCGCCATCGATCTCAAAATAGTCGAGCAGTTGAGGAACTTGAGAATGGCTACCGAGTTTCGCCAAGGCTCTCGCTTCTTGTTCAAACCGCTGACGGGCTTTTTTCAGCGCAGCCGGATCTTGAACTTTCGGGCACAGTTGCTTAATCACACAGCGTGGACTTCCAGGGAGGCGAACATCTCGTGCCAAATACGTCACACCAAAGCCACCCCGACCGAGCAGACGACTAATCTGATATCGATCGCGCAACAATTCGCGAAATTGCGTCAAATCGGCTTGAGGTGGAAATGGATAGGCAGATAAGCTCATGTCGCACCAACGCAATTGAAAACAGCGATCGGAGTGTCTTTTTAACATCTTCACCCGGTATTTCTCCAGTTTAGGAGCGTTCTTCTGAACGGCGGCAAATCTTTAAATTTCCCGACTGACTCGATTTCCATCCTCTGATAGAGATGAAGCTGCTCAAAATCTTCCAAACTTAGTCGCGCACCCGTTATCTAATCATTCTTATGACAGTTGCAAATTCTGCTCCCGCCAAGACTCCTCTGAGCCAGGACGAATTGCGTAAGATGCACGCCTATTGGTGTGCTGCAAACTATCTGTCAGTTGGACAAATTTATTTAAGAGACAATCCTTTACTCAAAGAACCTTTAAAGATCGAACACGTTAAACCCCGTTTGCTCGGACATTGGGGCACGACTCCGGGTTTGAATTTCATTTATGTTCATTTCAATCGCTTAATTCAGCGGTATGACTTGAATGCGATTTATATTGCAGGACCGGGACATGGTGGACCCGGAATGGTTGCAAATACCTATTTAGAAGGCACTTACACCGAGTTTTATCCGCACATCACCCAAGACGAAGAAGGACTCGATCGACTATTTACACAGTTTTCATATCCGGGCGGAATTCCGAGTCATGCTGCACCAGAAACGCCTGGATCAATTCATGAAGGGGGCGAATTGGGTTACTCGATCGCTCACGCCTATGGAGCCGCATTCGATAATCCGGATCTATTCGTTTGCTGTGTCGTTGGAGATGGAGAAGCCGAAACGGGCGCTCTAGCAACCAGTTGGCACTCGAATAAATTCATTAATCCGGCTCGTGATGGGGCAGTGTTGCCGATTCTGCATTTGAACGGGTATAAGATTGCGAATCCGACCGTTTTGGCAAGGTTAAGCGATCGAGAATTAGAGCATCTTTTCATCGGTTACGGTTACAAGCCGTATTTCGTGGAAGGTGATGATCCGGAAACGATGCACCAATTAATGGCATCGACGCTCGATGAAATTGTGCAAGAAATCCACGGCATTCAACGAGAAGCGAGAACACACGGATTTAAGGAACGTCCGCAGTTGCCGATGATGATTCTCAGAACACCGAAAGGCTGGACGGGACCTAAAGTTGTTGACGGAATTCAAATCGAGAATACTTACCGATCGCACCAAGTTCCTCTGTCTGAGATGGCAAGCAAGCCCGATCACTTGAGAATGCTCGAAGAATGGATGAAGAGCTATAAGCCAGAGGAACTATTCGATGAGAAAGGCAAGCTGATTCCAGAATTAGCAGAACTCGCTCCGAAAGGCGATCGCAGAATGGGAGCGAATCCTCATGCAAACGGTGGTGTGTTGCTCAAAGCGCTGAAAATGCCAGAGTTCGAGGAGTTTGCTGTTCCGGTTGACTCTCCAGGACAAGTTGAAACCGAATCAACACGAGTCCTCGGTCAGTTTTTGCGTGATGTCATGCGGCTCAATGCAGAGCATCATAATTTCCGAGTGATGTCGCCGGATGAGAACAATTCCAACCGATTGAATGCCGTTTTAGAAGCAACCGATCGCATTTTCACAGGCGAAATTCTGCCGAATGATGATCATATTTCGCTCGATGGTCGCGTGATGGAAATCTTGAGCGAACATCTTTGCCAAGGTTGGCTCGAAGGCTATTTGCTCACCGGACGACATGGATTTTTCTCGTGCTATGAAGCCTTTATCCACATTGTGGATTCGATGTTTAACCAACACGCGAAATGGCTAGAAGCTTGTCGTCACATTCCCTGGAGAAGATCGATCGCATCGTTGAACTATCTTTTGACTTCGCACGTTTGGCGACAAGATCACAATGGCTTTACTCACCAAGATCCAGGCTTTATTGATGTGGTGCTGAACAAGAAACCCAGCGTGATTCGGGTGTATCTGCCACCGGATGCGAATACATTGTTATCGGTTGCGGATCATTGTTTGCGGAGTCGCCACTATGTGAATGTGATCATTGCAGGCAAACAGCCTCAGTTGCAATGGTTAGATATGGATAGCGCGATCGCACATTGCACCGCTGGGATTGGAATTTGGGAATGGGCAAGTAACGATCGAGATTCTGATCCAGATGTGGTGATGGCTTGTGCGGGCGATGTTCCAACGCTCGAAACCATAGCAGCAGTCGATTTCCTGCGACATCACTTCCCAGATTTGAAAGTTCGAGTGGTCAACGTTGTAGATTTAATGACTCTGCAACCGCCAAAAGAACATCCACATGGATTATCCGATCGAGATTTTGATTCGATTTTTACGACCGATAAACCGATCATTTTCGCGTTTCATGGTTATCCGTGGTTAGTTCACCGTCTCACTTATCGCCGCGCGAATCACAACAATCTACATGTGCGCGGCTACAAAGAGGAAGGAACGACGACGACACCGTTTGATATGGTCGTGCTGAATGATTTGGATCGGTTCCATTTAGCGATGGATGTGATCGATCGAGTTCCGAAGCTGTTAACGAAAGGGGCTTACGTCAAACAAATCGCACGAGACAAATTAACGGAACACAAACGCTATATTGTGGAACACGGAAAAGATATGGCAGAAGTCGAAGATTGGAAATGGGGATATTACAGTCAGGGTAATACTGGAAAGACTGTGATTCCTCAAACTGAAAGCGGTTCACCAACCCAAGGCGACGACGATACTGCAAAAGCTGGACATTAGAGGATGTTTGAAGAGTATAAAAAGCGGCTTTGCTGCGTTGCGAGTCCGCCCGGAGATCAATCTCCGGGCTAATGGAGGAAACCCCGCTGAAGCGGGCTAAGAGAGTTATTCGGAGTTCTTAGCCCAGTTTAGTGGGCTTTCCCCGATTAGCCCGGAGATTCATTTCCGGGCGGGTGAATGCGATGAACGATCGCTTTTCAAACACCCTCTTAGATTAATTTAGGGAAACCGAAGATCTCCGATTCTTGTAGCGATCGGAGATTTTTTTGTTAAAAATCGCACCTCAATTTGGATAAAGCTCAGTAGTGTTAATGATAAAAATTAGGTTGAGAGCGATCGCATTCACGATCGTGAAATGTTATTGCAAAATCTTATATTGGTTGACATAACTTCTCGAAATGAAGCAGAGTGTTATGTCTTAGGGCGTAATAGCTTCTAATCTCAAAGTTCGTGTCCTTAGCAATCATGAAAACTATTTCTGCGTCTTCCTCGTAGGTTTTATCCCCCGACAGAGCGATATGAAGCAGCAACGTACAATTTTGATTGTCGATCGCTCCCCGGTTGATCGACAAACCTATCAGCAGTGCTTATCTCAGTCGAATGAGATCCAGTACGAAGTCCTCCATGCTGAATCAGGCGAATCTGCGTTGAGAATCTGCGAGAATTCCAGTCCCCAAGCTGTTTTACTCAGCCCAGATCTGCCTGATATTCTCGGAACCGAACTCCTTTCCAAGCTCGAACCTTTTTTGCCGATCGTCGTGATCGTACCCTCATTATCGATCGCAGATCAATTCATTCAACTCGGTGCGAAAGATTACATCCTCAAAGATCAGATCACACCCGAAATTCTAGATCACACTTTACAGAGTTCAATTTTGCGACACGCTACACCGGATTATCATCTCGCTCAACAATTACACCAGAGCCAAATTGCCCTCAAACAAAGCGAAGATCGATTGCGGTTAGCGCTTGAAGCGGCTCACATGGGAGCTTGGGAATGGGATTTAGTCACGGGCGCTTTATCCTGGTCGCCGAACTATGCAGAACTGGTCGGACTCGATCCAAATAATTGTCCAACCACATTAGAAGGATGGGAATCAACGATTCACCCGTTCGATCGCGATCGTGCCCAAACTCGATTAAACGAAGCGTTACAGTCTGGTTCAGAGTTAACCAATGAATATCGCATCGTTAAACCCAGTGGAGAAATTCGCTGGCTCAGTTGCAAAGGAAATATCGAGCGCAATCCGCAAGGCACACCGATCCGAATGCGAGGAGTCACACAAGATATTACAGAAACGAAGCAACAGGAATTTCGTCGATCGAAGTTGCTCAAACAAGAACAAGCTGCACGAGTCGAAGCCGAAACTGCCAATCACAACAAAGATGAATTTCTCGCGGTCGTGACTCACGAATTAAGAACGCCGTTGAATGCAATCTTAGGCTGGGCGAAACTGCTCCGAACTCGCAATCTCGATTCAGAATCCGTCGATCGAGCTTTAGAAACGATCGAGCGAAATGCCGAATCGCAATCGCAACTAATCGAGGATCTGCTCGATGTCTCTCGAATTATTCGGGGACGATTGGCGCTGAAACTCATGTCAGTCAACTTATATGCCGTGATTTCAGCCGCGATCGAAGGGGTGAAACTTTCTGCCGAATCGAAACAGCTTCAACTCGATTTCAACGCGATGGATCTGGATGCGACAATTTCCGCCGATCCGAAACGGTTACAGCAAATCTTCCTCAATTTATTGACGAATGCAATCAAGTTTACGCCCGCAGGTGGAAAAATCACGGTGCAACTTACCAGCAATGATTCCACAGCGCAAATTAAAGTCAGTGATACCGGGATTGGGATTCGACCAGATTTTCTGCCGCATGTCTTCGATCGCTTTCGTCAAGTTCATTCCGCCCCAGAGGAAGGTTTGGGATTAGGACTCGCGATCGTGCGTCAATTAGTCGAATTACACAAAGGCTCGATCGGCGTTGAAAGCGCAGGCGAAAATCAAGGCACAACGTTTACCGTATCCTTTCCATTGATTTAAGACTGTGAAACTCGTCCCCGAAACCGCTACATTAGGAACATCGCATGAGAGAGACACGCTATGTTTAATTTGGGATGGGTCGAAATTGGAGTCGTTTGTCTAGTCGCTCTTTTAGTGTTTGGACCCAAAAAAATTCCTGAACTCGGTGGAGCCTTCGGAAAAACCCTTCGCAACTTCAAAGAAGGCATGAATGAAGTGGATGAGCCGGATCAAACGGAAGACGATCGGGCTTGAGTAGGGAGTAGGGAGTGGGGAGTAGGGAGTAGAAGAGATTGGATTATTTTCTCCCCACTCCCCACTCCCCACTCTCCCGATCGCTCACCCTCAAACCAGTACGGTTGACCCGATTTTTTGACGGTTATCCTCCCTCGTTGCGAGTTAGACTCCCCCGCTAGAGTGGGGTGAAGAACGATAGAAAAGTTTACAACTGACTATAGTTCGTTGCTCTCTGTCGCTGACACTCCGTTACAGAGACTCAGCGCAGACCTCGCATAGTGGAGAAAGCCCGATGTTTGAATACTTCACCGATCAGGCGATCGAGACCATCATGTTTGCCCAGGAAGAAGCTCGTAAGCTTCGGCAAAACTCCGTGGGCACAGAAGCAATTTTGCTGGGCTTACTCAGACAAGATGATACGATCGCATCCTCGGTTTTAAATGAGCTAGGTGCGAATTTAGAGAATGCACGATTAGAAGTTGAAAAAATCGTCGGTCGTGGATCTGGCTCGTCGTTTGGAGAACTTCCCTTTACGCCCAAAACCCGCCAAATTCTTGAACGTGCGCTACAACAAGCCCAATTGATGGGAATGCGCTATGTGCGATCGGAGCATATTCTTTTGTCCTTGGTGGACGATAACCAAGGCGTAGCAATCAAGGTTCTCAGCCAGTTGGGTCTGAATCCAGATGTTGTTCGCGCTCAAGTGGCTCGCTCTCAAGAAGAACCCGTTGCTGCTGGAAAACCTGCTCCACGCAAAGTTGTCAACAATAAGAAGACTCCCGCACTGAATGAGTTTGGGACGAATTTGACCCAAATGGCTGCCGAAGGAAAGCTCGATCCGATGATCGGACGGCAAAAAGAACTCGATCGAGTGATTCAAATTCTCGGTCGTCGCACCAAGAATAATCCCGTTTTGGTGGGCGAACCTGGAGTCGGTAAGACTGCGATCGCGGAAGGATTGGCGCAGCGCATTTACGATCAAGCGGTTCCCGATTTGCTGCAAGATAAGCAAGTGTTCATGCTTGATATGGGTAGCTTGCTGGCTGGAACACGCTTCCGGGGCGAGTTTGAAGAACGGATGAAACAAATCCTGGATGAAGTCCAAGAATCCGGCAATATCATTCTCGTCATCGACGAAATTCATACGCTTGTGGGCGCTGGCTCGACGGGTGGCGGCATGGATGCGGCAAATATTATGAAGCCTGCTCTGGCGCGTGGTTTGCTGCAATGCTTAGGTGCAACGACGTTGGATGAATACCGTCAGCATATTGAGCGAGATGCCGCTTTAGAACGGCGATTTCAGCCTGTCATGGTGGGCGAACCGACTGTTGAAGAAACGATCGACATTCTGCGTGGATTGCGCGATCGCTATGAGCAGCACCATCAATTGCGGATCGATGATTCAGCCGTAGAAGCAGCAGCGCATCTTGCCGATCGCTACATCATGGATCGATTCCTGCCGGATAAAGCGATCGACTTAATCGACGAAGCAGGTTCACTCGTGCGCTTACGGAATACGAATCCAGCCGTGAAAGCGCTGAAAAAAGAACTGCGTCAAGTTCAGAAAGAAAAGCAAGCGACCGTGGCGGCTCAGGATTTTGACAAAGCTGGACAATTGCGCGATCGAGAAATTGAACTCGAAAAACAGATTGCAGTGGATGTTCCCGATGGAGCAATGCCCGTCGTCACCGAAGAAGATATCGCTCAAGTGATTTCTTCCTGGACGAGCATTCCGGTGAGCAAGCTGACTGAATCCGAATCGGCGATGTTGTTGCACTTAGACGAAGTGTTGCATCAGCGTGTGATCGGACAAGAAGAAGCCGTGACCGCAGTAGCTCGATCGATTAAGCGTTCTCGTGTGGGATTACAAGATCCGAATCGCCCGATCGCATCCTTTATCTTCTCTGGTCCGACTGGAGTGGGTAAGACCGAACTCGCGAAAGCTCTAGCAGCAGCAGTCTTCGGATCAGAAGATGCGATGATTCGTCTCGATATGTCCGAGTACATGGAATCGCACACCGTTTCTAAACTGATCGGTTCGCCTCCTGGATACATCGGATACGACGAAGGTGGACAACTGACCGAAGCCGTTCGCCGCAATCCGTACACGGTGATTCTGTTCGATGAAGTCGAGAAGGCTCACCCCGATGTCTTCAATATGATGCTGCAACTTTTAGATGATGGTCGTTTGACCGATGCTAAGGGTCGCACCGTCAGCTTCAAGAACACAGTCTTGATCATGACCTCGAACTTAGGCTCGAAAGTGATCGAGAAAGGGGGCGCAGGATTAGGATTCGCGACTGAGACTGGCTCTGATGAGTCGATTCAGTACAACCGCATCCGTACTCTAGTGAACGACGAATTGAAGCAATATTTCCGACCGGAATTTCTCAACCGCATCGATGAAATCATTGTCTTCCGTCAATTGTCTCGTCCTGAAGTGGTTCAGATTGCCGACTTGATGATTCGAGATGCGGCAGCCCGGATTGCAGAACAAGGCATCTTGCTCGAAGTCAGCGATCGCTTCAAAGAGCGCGTCGTGGTCGATGGTTACAATCCGAGTTACGGTGCGCGTCCATTGCGTCGTGCGATCGCTCGATTGCTTGAAGATAGTTTGGCGGAAGCATTCTTAGCTGGACAAATTCAAGCGGGAGATACTGCGATCGTCGATGTCGATGAGGATCAGCAAGTCGTGATTCGCCCAGTAAAATCACCCGTATCCATCAGCGTGTAATCCATCTCAGTAACCGTAAATATACGTTTTAAGCCTTCGTCACTTTGCGGAGGCTTTTTATTTGGTTCATGGTTTGTAATCCCGCCATAAAGTTATTGACGCTACCGTTGGAGATTGCCTCTTACTACTCGGAAAATTACGGACATGTGTTTTTCGATAGCTTCTCATGATCACTAAAATTACGGTTGTCATTCCGGTTTACAACGTCGAAGCCTATATAGAAAAAACAGTTCAATCCGTTCTAAACCAGACCTACCCGCACTTTGAGGTGCTTTTGGTAAATGACGGCTCACCCGATCGCAGTATCGAAATTTGCCAACAGTTTACCGATCCGCGAATCAAGATTTTACATCAAGAGAATCAAGGACCCGCAGCGGCTCGTAATCTCGGCATTCGGCAGGCTCAAGGGGAATACGTCGCCTTTCTAGACGGCGATGACTTGTGGGACGAAAATAAACTGGTGAAACATATCGAGCATCTCGATCGTAATCCTGAAGTCGGTGTGAGTTTCTGCCCGTCTCGCTTTATTGATGACAAAGGCAACGATATGGGCTTGCTGCAACTGACGAAAATGAGTGATATTACGCCGATCGATTTGCTTTGTCGAACCCCGATCGGGAATGGTTCAGTTCCGGTAATTCGTCGATCGATTCTGGAACAAATTGAGTTTGTGAATGCTGCGGGAGAGGTGTGTTATTTCAACCCCGATCGACGCTTGCACCCCTCCGAAGATGTCGAGTGCTGGATCAGGATTGCTCTGAAAACCAAGTGTAAGTTCGAGGGCATTCCAGAGGCTCTAACGCTGTATCGGATTAGTTCTCAGAGCTATTCGGCGCAGTTAATGAAGAAACTCCACTCTTGGGAAGCGATGCTGCAAGATTTGGAAAGTTGGACACCGCGTAAAGCCGCAGAATGGAACGCGCCCGCGATGGCATATCAATATCGCCATTTGGCAAGACGAGCCGTTTCGTTACGCGATGGAGCAATGGCGATCGATTTAATTCATCAGTCGCTTTCAACTTACAGCACAATTTTGATCGAAGAACCTCATCGAACCCTGCAAACGCTCTTTGCGGCTTACTTGCTGAGAGCATTGCCGAAACAGTTGTATCAAGGATTTGAGTCGATCGCAGTTCAAATCACAGGAGCGCTCCAACGGTATCGGATGAGTTCCGCTTTGCAAGTGAAAAGTACAGGATTGGGATAGCGAATTGCGCCAACTCAAGACGGAGAATTTTGTCCGGTTTCTCTGTCTTTTTGATTACCTGGACTTATGAGACCTAAAAGATAAAATAATGCTTGAGAAAGAAGGGCAAACAGAAAATCGTGATTAGCCTAGAAGTAATCACCGAGTTGTTATGTTGGAGTGCGAACGATGGCATCAGATCTGAATCGCGGAATTATGAAATTTGATGGTGCGGATAGTCCGATCGCAATTGCGACTTCTGCCACCTTGATTTTAGGAAGCATTGCAGTCTTGATTTTCTGGGCACTGAAATCTGCATATCTGCTGGGTTAGGTTTAATTGGTTTACTCAAAATCTCAGAGAGCTTACAACCCGTAAGCTCTTTTTTAGTGTTTGAGCAAAGCAGAGAGTCGATCGAACATTCGCTGATTTTCGTCAGGTGTTCCGATCGTGATTCGCAATCCGCCCCCAGTATGCCGAATGATCGTGCCTTGCTGTCTTAGTCGATCGCAAAGTTCAGCTAAATCTTTTGTCGATCGAGCATAGATAAAATTGGCATCACTCCGCCAAGTCTGCAAATTCGGAAGCTGTTCTAATTGGGCTTGAATCTGCGATCTCTGTTCCAACAATTCAGCTACGACTGCCAAAAGAGAATGCCGTTCCGATAAAGCGAGACGAGCAGCGGAAATCGAGAAACTTGGTAAGTTAAACGGTAAGCGCATTTTTTCCAAGGCTTCGATTAATTCGGGATGAGCGATCGCATATCCAACTCGATGCGCTGCCAACCGAAACGCCTTGGAAAACGTTCTCAAAATCACCCAGTTCGGATGCGCTGATAGTTCTCCTGCTAAAGTCGTCTGACTAAACTCGAAATACGCTTCATCAATGACGACAAGAATATTCTGCGGCAAGCTTCGCAACCATTGGATTTCTGCTTCTCTCAGCGCATTTCCAGTCGGAGAATTCGGATGTACGACGAAAACGACTCGAATCGGATTTGTTTCGATCTCAGTTTGCGCCTGCGTTAAATCAATCTCAAAATTGCTCTCAGAGCGATCGACACTAATCACCGGAATTCCTAAAGTCTTCGCCAAAATCCCGTACATTGAAAAGGTCGGATTTGCGACTAGAATCGAACCTTCGCCATTCAAGCAAGTAGACATTAACAACGATCGAATCAATTCATCCGATCCGTTGCCGACTGAAATATTCGGATTGGTAAATTCTGTGTTTGCTGTTTCGTTGACGTATTCTGCGATCGCATCTTTCAGCGCTAAGTATCCGCCATCTGGATACCGATTCGATTCGATCTGAGTTTGCCAAGTCCAAGCGAGTTTTTGCTTGAGTTCTTCAGGCAGATCATACGGATTTTCGTTTACATCTAATCGATCGGGGTGATCGAGATGAGCGTTATCCGTGTGCTGCGTGTTGTATGCCGCAAATTGAGCCAGATCGGAGCGAATGAACTCAAGCATGATCGAAATGACGAAAATGAGTAGAGATTCGAGTTTATCAGGTAGGGAGTAGGGAGTGGGGGGTAGGGGAACTTTAATTTGGTTCTCCCCACTCCCCACTCCCCACTCTTCTTACGCTGGATAAATCCGCAATCGTCGATTCGGTTCCTCACCAAAACTACGCGACTTCAGACGATAATGCTCCACTAATTCGTGCTGCATCTTTCGCACCGTTGCCGATCGAGGTAATAACTCCACAGGTTGCCCTTTCGGAATCACAATCTGTTCGACTGCCAGTCTTGCTTCTTCGAGTGCTTCAATCTCGTCCTCATTGTCTCCTCGAACAATCAGACTCAACTCAGCTTCACCGGGCACACCGGGTTCATCCATGTTTAAAACCCGTCGAAGCGCGATCGCAATTTGAGGAACGCTATTTGATTTCACAGTATGAATCGGAATCTGACGAGTTTTTGCCAGATGACGCAGTTTGGCATGGTTTTTGACGTGCGATCGTAAAGCCAACACCGCATCGGCTCCTTCCATATCTTTGGTCAACAACACAGGCAAATTCAGCGTTTGAATCACCTGATCAAGTTGCTGCCGACTGACTCCATACGGATAAACGTGCAGCGGCAATTCCTCGCCGTTTGGACCCGGAAACGATTCGGCTTCAACCGTATCGAAACTGCGTCCCAAAGACTCATCTAGCATCCTTTCAAACGATTGCTGTTCAGGAGTCAGAGTGCGAACATTACTCTGACTTGAAACCGCTTTCATTCGACCCGACGATCGCCATCCTCGCGGCTGATTCGAGAAATAGTTGCCAATCTCAGGAACGGCTTGCGGACGGCTCCGGGGTTCGGGTGCTTGTGGCGTTTCGTGCGTAATCGTCACATTGCCTTCGTCGTCGGTGGTGCGAGTTTGTGGATTCGGCTGTCTACCGCGCAAAAGAATGTCGATCGTGTCCGAAACCTCTTCATGCACGACCCATTTCTGCCGCTCCATCATTTCGACAGCAATATCAAAGGTCGGTGGCGCTTTCCGTTCAAGCACACTCTTCTGTGTTCCTCGTCTGCGAGCCTCTTCGTCTCCCAACGTGACCGACTGGATACCGCCAACCAAATCTGAAAGTGTTGGGTTTTTGATCAGATTCTCCAACTTGTTCCCGTGAGCGGTTCCAACCAGTTGCACACCGCGTTCTGCGATCGTTCTCGCCGCGAGTGCTTCCAACTCAGTTCCAATCTCATCGATCACAATCACTTCTGGCATGTGGTTTTCGACCGCTTCAATCATCACTTGGTGTTGAAGTTCAGGACGAGCCACCTGCATTCGACGAGCACGACCGATCGCGGGATGCGGCACATCTCCATCGCCTGCAATTTCATTAGAAGTATCGATAATCACGACTCGCTTATCGAGTTCATCCGCCAACACCCGCGCAATTTCCCGCAGGGCAGTCGTTTTACCCACACCCGGACGACCCAGCATGAGAATCGATCGACCACTTTCGACCAAATCGCGAATCATCCCGATCGTGCCAAAAATCGCCCGTCCCACACGACAGGTTAGACCAATCACCTCGCCGCGACGGTTCCGAATTGCGCTAATCCGGTGCAAGGTCTTCTCAATCCCTGCACGATTATCGCCCCCAAAGTCGCCAACTTTTCTCGTACTTTCTGCCAGATCCTCTTTCGTAATCGGCGTATCCGACAGATATTCAGCTTTGCCAGGGAAACGAGCTTCAGGGAATCGTCCTAAGTCCATCACGACTTCGACTAAGCGATCGAGTTGGGGATGTTGCAGTAAGCGATCGCGTAAATGAGTCGGAAGGATCTCTAAAAGTTTCGTTAAATCGTCAGTAGTTTGCATCCGGTTTTCATCTGTAGCGGTCAATTCGGTGTCAGGTGACTGACTAAAATCGGACTGAGCGAAAGGAACGGGACTATATTCTGCCATGTGTTCTATGTCTGGGAGAAAGAGACAGGGAAAACTGTCTTGTGATTAGGGTAGGGGATCTTGTTTTCTCTCTGGTGTATGTTAAATCACTTGTAGGATACGATTGGGTGATTTAATTTGACTCACGAGCGGGGCTGCAAGTTCAACAGCTTGCCAGAGCAGATCCGGAACGGTTTCGATTAAAACGGTCGATCGACAGTTCAAGGGCATCATTTCCATCGCTTCTAACTGATTCAGCACAGGTAACAGTAGACTCCGAGCGTAACTCCCGTAAGCAATTCCAGACACCCACCTCGAAACGGATGTTCTATTTCTATTGTGCAACATTCCCAACGCTTCTAGCTTGGGGACTGTATGGCGGTTTGTACCTCCTGCGAGTTGAATATATCCGGGTATCTCTGTGGAGAGAACTTTTTCACCCAATTTCACACAAGCACGGGTGGCTCCGTCTCCAATGTCGCCGCTCATCGGTCTACCATCAGTCTGCCAAATTAATTCACAAGGCAAGGGCTGAATCAATTCATACAGCGACCATAGATATTCGATGAATCCGTCTCCATCCGGGCAGCTAATCGCAATGAGTTTCAATCGATCGACCCAAGGCGCGATCGAGTTCCACAATCGTTTGAAATCCTCAATTCGCCCAATTTGCGTATGAATTTCGATCGCATCAATTCCCGCCTGCAACAACATTGGCGATATCACTTCAGGCGCGTATACGTATGAACGAGTTGCAATGTGTCCAATCGGGCAAATCGGCACACAGCGACCGCATCCATAACAGCGATCGTCAATCACACCAGAATGATTGATCGCCTCTGCTGGACAGATTGATTCACAAGGTCTTGAACAATCCGGAGGACAGAGTGCCGGATTAAATTCAGCTTTGCGAAAGTGTGGATCTTCACCGTCATTCAGACTGACCATGAGCCACGGAAGCGAAGGATTATAACCGCGATCGCGGGCTTGATCTGAGAATTGATTCGCGATCGCTAACGCTTCTCGTGCGGTAGATACGATCGCTGGATCTGCGGCAACATCAATACAATCTGCCCCGGCAAGCGCATACACCAAAGCGAGGGTGCGAATGGCAGGGAGATGCTGGAAACTGGCTCCACAGATGAGTTTGAACCAGTGTCCTTGTTTTAGCGATCGTCGGGGCGAATAAAAATCCATCACTCCTCTATGCTAATGCGGCAAGGGTGATTTTTGGCGATTAATTTTTCAGGGCAATTCGATTTTTAGCCAATCTTGTTTCAACCATCTTCTTAGAAAACTCAATATAGATATACTTGGGATGATTTGCACTTAACAACTCAATCAATCTTGGTTCTTAAAAATATGGTAAATCGCAAGGATGGGTTTGAAACTATATCAGTAAAAGGATTTCGTCGTCTTCAACACATTGAGCTTCAAATGAGAGACCTCATGGTAATGATTGGTCCAAATGGAGCAGGGAAGACTTCTTTTTTAGATGTTCTTTCTGTACTGGCTGCTTCCGGCAATGGAACCCTACGAGATACGCTGCAACTTAAAGGCGGTTTAACAGAGGTTTTAACAAGAGGTAAAGCGCAGGATCTTGAAATTGGTATCTCGATGAGAGTCTCAAACCAGGAACCATTAAAGTACGGCTTTACGTTGTCTCCCTCTCCCAATAATCTTGTCGCTTATGAAATTACCAATGAAACTCTCACTCAGCAGCGCGATCCAAATAAGCGAGAGCCGCTCAAATACATCGACTCACATGGTGCAGATATTAAATATTTTGAGGGTGGTAGCGGTCTAGTAAGACCGAGTTGGGAGCATGACCCTTTTGAAACGTCACTTTCTCAGGTTCCCAAGATGTATCGTGAGCCTGAAAATTTAAGAAAGAGCCTAGCTGGTTGTACTTATTATGGGGCACTCGACGTGTCTGAGAAAAGCCCAATTCGGCTTCCTCAACCGATGCGCCCTGCAACCTTGCCAGGTGCAAGAGGTGAAGATTTAGTATCTTCTCTGTACTATCTTCAGCAAACTAATCGAGACAGGTTCGAGATGATTGAAGATATTCTTGGTACGGCATTTCCAGACTTTAAACGCCTAAACTTTCCCCCGGTTGCAGCGGGAACGCTTTCCATGACTTGGACAGACAGAAACTTCACTAAAGATATTTACATCCATGAGTTGTCAGAGGGAACACTGCGCTTCTTGTGGTTGACAGCATTGCTTCTAAGCGAAAGTCTAACAACAATTACATTGCTAGACGAACCAGAAGTTAGTTTGCATCCTGAACTTCTGAGACACTTAGTATACTTAATGAGAGAAGCTTCAAAGCGAACACAAGTTGTAGTGGCGACGCATTCAGACCGATTAATCCGATTCCTTGAACCGCGCGAGATTTTAATTTGCGATCTAGAAGAAGGTGCAGCAACAATGACTTGGGCTGACACACTAGATTTGGACAGGTGGCTAGAGGAATATACTCTTGACCAAATTTGGGCAATGAATTTGATGGGAGGTCGCCCGTGAAGATTGCCATTTTGGTCGAGGGTGCGACGGAAGTCGCTTTCAAAGGGAAACTTTGTGCTTTTCTGAAAACTCGGTTGGATCAGAGGATGCCCAGACTAACGTTCATCCCGCAAAATGGTCGGATTCCTAAAGAGGATAAACTCAGACGGGTTGTTGAGAATTTGTTAGCCGGGGCAAATGCTTATGATGCTGTGATTGCTCTAACAGATGTTTATACAGGAACTAATGATTTTCGAGATGCGAATGACGCTAAAGACAAAATGCGTGAGTGGGCTAACAATCCACAATTTTATCCGCACACTGCGCTCCATGATTTTGAAGCGTGGCTTTTACCCTACTGGTCAACTATTCAGGATTTGGCAGATCACAGACGTTCTGCTCCCAGTGGCTCTCCTGAAGCAGTGAATCATCATAGACCTCCGTCCTACCACATCAGAGAGATCTTCCGTGCAGGACGACGGCAAGACTACAGCAAGCCGATTCACGAAAAGAAAATTCTAGAGAAGAATGAGTTGATGTTGGCAATTCAGGCTTGTCCGGAGCTAAAAAGTTTTGTTAATACAATTCTAGTTCTTTGCGAGGGTGAAGTGATTCCTTGAAATTACTTCAAAAACCTGACTTTGTATAAGGATCAGATAATAGACGAGAAACTTTCAAGACTTAAAATATCAGGCTTCAAGTCCGCTTAATGCGCAATAAGCTTGAATCAGATTATGGGTGGATTGCTCAAGATTCTGAGTAAAAGCAAAACGCGATCAAAGAGGCATTCGATCGATTCTTTACCCTTCTAGAAGAGTTTCGCAAACAGAATCCACCGCAAACATCGATCGAGCAACCAGAACCCCTAAAGATCAGTTGACGAATTCTGCCGCTGCTGTCGAATCTGCTGCATGACATCGGCAACGGTCAGATCTTCAAGCCATTGATGTCGATTGCAGGTATAGTTGCCATTTCCTCGATCGAACTGCTGCAAAAACCGCACCATTTCAACAGAACCCAAAGCTTCTTGTAGTACTTCCCAGACCCGATTAAGAAAAGCAATACTCATAATGTTGTGTGGTTTCAATCAGCAACAATTCGGAGCCAGACTTGGCGCGATCGAGGTCCGTCAAATTCACACACATGAATCGACTGATACTGCCCTAGTAATAGCTTCCCATCTCCGATAAACACGGTTTTCGATTCCCCAATCAAAGCTCCTTTGATGTGAGAAGGCGCATTCTTGTTCACGGTTTGATGCAGGTATGGGAGATCTTTGGGAATTAAGCGATCGAGTGCATCCAACAGATCGATATGCACATTCGGATCAGCATTTTCTTGAATTAGCACAGCAGCAGTCGTATGTGGAACATAGATTGTGCAAGCACCTTCTAGAATGCCACTCGCAGTCACCGCTTCTTGAACTTGTGGAGTGATATCGATGATCTGCGTTTTCGATCGTGTTTCTAACTTGAACTCCCGCCGCATTGTGCTCTTCCAAATCGATTTGAGTCAATCATCCCACGAGTGGTTTACTGTTGTTCAGCATTGTCGATCGCTTGCTGTAACTCTTCTCGATTCATCTTGCTCCGTCCTGGAATGTGAAGCGTTTTTGCTTGCTCATACAGTTCGGCTTTGGTCAAATCGCGATCGTCTTCGTGATGATGTTCGGCTTCGTATTCGTGCATTGCTTTCTGAGCAGCGGGTGGCAGTTCGACATACTGTTCACCATGTTTTGAGGCTTCTTCTTTGGTGCGTTCTGCTTCGGCTTTTTCGGCATCGCTGAGTTTATCCCAGACGGCTTTGGGCAAATAGCGTTTGGTAACATCCCCTTCACGAGCGCGATCGCTGCCGTCTTCGGTTTGCCAGTCGGCTTCTGTCCATTCTTCTAAAGATTTTGCTGCTTCGTCTTTTTCTGACTGTTTATAGCTGCCGCCGCGCTTCTCGTATTCGCGCACTAGCATTTGGCTCTTGCGGGCTGACCATTGCCCCGATTCGCCGCCTTTGTCAGAGTTCAACAGTTCCTCTTTGATTTGGCGGCGCAGGTCTGGATCGGTGTACTTGTCTTCGTAATGATCTCCGCTCATAGTGATTCATGCACAGGACATGCTTTTCATTCAAGCCAGTTCTGTGATGATTTCGTCTGTCGAAAGAGCGACTTAGAGGATGTTGGAGAAGTATAGAAAGATTCTTCACTGCGATTGCGTTCCACCCGTGATTAGAAATCACGGTCTATCGGAGAAAGTCCCCTAAAGGGGACTGAAAGCCAGCCGTCAGATACTCTTCAGTCTGTTTCAACAGACTTGTTCCGATAGCCCCGAATTCCATTCGAGGGGCGATCTAGGCGATCAACGATTGCTTTTCAAACACCCTCTTATAGCGGAATTCGGACTTTGAGCTTGCCTCGGAGCAGATTGATTTTGGCAGGATTGAGATATTCCTGCAAACCAGAGACTTCATTCAAGAGAGAAGTACTGCGGGCACATTCTTCTTCCAAGATTGCGATATAACGATCGAAGTCTTTGCTCGATAGATTCTGCTTCAGCATATAGGTCGCGATCGTAATGTTCGAGACGGGATGCCGCAAGCCTTGAGAGAGTTTTTGCAGCAAAACGCTGTTCATCTCTGCAAGTTCTTGAGCAGTTTGGAGTTGTTTGTCGATCGATTCGGATTCTTGAATCTGCGCTTCGTGTTGGCGAGATAAGCGATCGTATTTGTTCAAACAGCTTTGCACTGCACCGATCAATTCTTCTTGAGTGAAAGGTTTAGTCAGATAGTCATCGGCTCCGAGTTCCATTCCCATTCGGATGTCAGCCCGTTCAGAGCGCCCGGTTAAGAAAATGAATGGAATTGTGGCAGTCTCTTCCTGTTGCCGCAATTCGCTGAGAACGCCATAGCCATCCAGTTCGGGCATGACGACATCGCAAATCACCAGGCTAGGGAGCGCTTCTTTTGCTAACTGCAACCCCGCCAGACTGCTACTGGTCGTCAATGTTTCGTAGCTCTGTAGCTCTAGAATTTCCTCAATGTTTTCTAGAATCTCTGGATCGTCTTCGATTACCAAAACACTGCTCATCGACTACCCCGGCTTTTGCACTGATACAGGTTGCATGACAAAGCAAACGCGATCGCGTTTTACACATCACATTACTTTCGTAGATCGACACCCTTAAACCCTGAGAATGAGCGACGAATTTCTTTTCGTAAAGTTCACTCTGATTACAGTACATCTTACATAAGAACTCGATTGATTTCAGTATGATTCGGTAGAAATTTTAGAGTTCTTTTAGAGAAATTGAGCAACAATACGGAGGGCTTCCGTACAAACCGCGTATTCTCTAACTAAACCAAATTAATCCAGCGACGATCGCAATTCCCGCTCCAAGTGCGACCCAGATAAACCCGTTGTCTTTGGTGTTGACCTGGCTTAAATCGACTTCTTCGGGCAGGATCGGGGGTTTCTTTTCGGGTCGTTTCCGAGGGGCAGTGGGGGCGAATTTGGAGCGACCGAAATCACGATCGGATTCGTTTTCATCGATCGTTCCCAAGTCGGGAATCTCCGTGAGCCATTCGGGGCGCGATTTCAATCTTGGGGCTTCGAGAATGTAGAGCAGGCGTTTTCCCTGTCTGCGCGTGGTGAGATCGGGATGCTGACAGGCTTTACGGCACAGGGTTAAGGCTTCCGAGCGTTGTCCTGCGGCTTCGTAAGCGGTAACTAGCCAGATTTGCATCTCGCCGCTTAGTTTAGAACTGGGTTCGACCAGGGCATTCGATCGCTCTAATGACATTACTGCTTGCCGATAGTCGCCTCGCTCAAAGGCAGTTTTTCCGGCTTGATATTCTCGCACTGCAAGGTCACGCTGTTCTGTCGTCATGCTCAAAAAATTCATTACACCTATTTTTTAGCGTATCGAACTCTAGGCATTCTGTTCACCGGACTGAGTTTGTAGCTCTGAAGGTAGAGCAGAATTTTGGGTATACGATCGAACTGCATTCGTATCACCCCAAGCGACCTGTTCACAAAGCGTTCGTGCGGCTCCAAGCTCTTGCCCTTGAACATCAAAGAGTTCTGCCCAACCGTCATCGCCATCAGTATTAACTGTGACTGAATAGACCTCTTGATTTTGAATTTTTTCTTGAGCGATTGAGACTGAACCCCAATCAGCGGCGGCAACTTGATCGAAATAGTAGTTGTAGGCATCTAGAACAGGCTGAGGAATCGTCGATCGTACTTTTTCGTCACTGACATCCAAAGCGATCGACGGATTTGCCTGAAAGGACTGAACTTCGCTATCTTGCGTTTTGTAAGCTGCGGCACGTTGATTTGCCCAGATTTCTCGAATGGTTTCGGCTCGATCGCTCATAGCTCAGTCCTGATTGATTTGTGATGCAGATTGTAACTTACGCGATTAATTCATCAACGGAAACGGTAAAACCCGGTAATACTTTCTGAGTGCTAACCGTTTCACCTAAAGATCTAAGCACCTGATTTTCCGCCGTAATCACCAAAACGTATTGGCTTTCTGGAAATACTAACCAAATCTCCTGACAGTGCGAGGAAAGATACTCTCGAACTTTGGTAAAAACTTCTTCTGCCTCATCAGTAGGAGAAATAATTTCAGCAATTAATAGAAAGCTGTGAGGTAGAACTTTGAAGTTTCCATATTGAGCAACAAGGTCAGGTGAAAGATAAGCAACATCAGGACATCGAACTCTATCAACAGTTCGACAAGGTGTTTCTGTGTAAATCTCTCCACCGAGTTGACTAGACTCTTGATAGTTCCCCCAATATCGTGCGAGTCTAGCCTGGATTCGTCCTGTTTTTGCATTCATATCCGGTTTCGTAACGATCTGCCCATCGATCCATTCGGCACGGTCAATCGGATTCTCCAAAAAAACTTCTAATGAAATCGGGGGAGCAATTGCGATCGACATTTCGGTTCTCCTTTAGCTCATATCAGCATCCCAACTCGGATTCCGCTTAATTACGATTTCCCGTTTATCGATCATCGTCATCAAAGCAGGTAAATCCGGTGAGGCTTTACTGGTTAATCTCAATTCTGCAACCGCTTGATTGCAAGTCTTCCCTTGAGTCATGCGGTAAGCAATTTCCTCAATTTCTGCCCAAGTTAAATCACTTTGCACAAATGCTTTTGACATTACATTGAGGAGATTTTCCCAATTGTTGCCCTCCGCCTTAGTCAGCATCGTATGAGGAATGTTTAAGACTCGATCGAAGGTGTAATACCAAGTTTTCGGCTGACGCGCTAAAAGATTTTCAAACAAGGTTTGGTGATCGGGATTGCTCACAGCTTGATCCGCTTCAGTGGAAATTACGAACATTGGGGAAGATGCGGCAGATCTCGATCGCTTTAACACTTCGCTGCCCAAATCGAGGAACACTCGCAAATCTGGGAAAGTAAAGCCTTTGTACCCGATCGAGTCTCCAGGCGTTTCGGGTTGCCAAGCAAAATAACCGCTCAATACTTTGACAAAGAGATCCACGACTTTATTGCTACTGCTGAGATAAGCCGCGAACAATAAAGCTCGATCGATTTGATCCGGTTTTTCAAGTGCCAACCATGCCGCTAGAGTTCCACCGCCAGACAATCCACCGACGACGACTTTATCGCCGAAGCTTTGAGCCTGTCGAAACCACTCCAGCGCAAACTGTTTGTAAGTGTTGGTATCTTTTGGTAGTGGGGGCGGATTTTTGCCATTCCAATCGCCTGCCTGACCATGCCCCGGTAATCGAGGAATGATCACGTTGTAGCCCGCTTGATAAAACGTCCGCGCCATTGGCAGAAATTGATACGGACCCGCTGTGAACCCGTGAAAGAACAGGCACACTTTCGGAGTCGGACCGGAATGAAGAAGAAACTGCGATCGGCAAGCATCATTCCGAATCGGCAGGCGATCTTCTTGGAATCGGGTACGGAGCGGGAGAGAATTTGCTGCGATCGAGTAGTTGATTTGAGTCAAAAAATTATTGGGCATAGTTCAGGAGATGCAAACAATATCTTCAGAGTGCCCGACTCTACATCATGAACTCAGAACCGACGAGCATTGAACCCGTTCCTTCATCGGTAAAGATTTCGAGCAAGAGCGAGTGCGGCATTCGTCCATCTACAATGTGTGCTGCTTTTACACCCTGTGCTAACGATCGTACACAACAATTCACTTTCGGAATCATCCCGCCTGAAACAATGCCGTCATCGATCAGTTTCCGCGCTTTCTGAATATCTAATCGGGGAATTAACGTAGACGGATCTTTGTAGTCGCGCAGAATTCCAGCGGTATCGGTGAGCAGAATCAATTTCTCGGCTCCTAACGCCGCTGCAATTTCACCTGCAACTGTATCTGCATTGATGTTATAAGCTTGTCCAGTTTCATCCGCAGCAACACTCGAAACGACTGGAATATGACCATCTTTGACCAAGGTTTCTAGAATCTGAGGATTCACTCTAGTCACTTCTCCGACAAAACCAATTCCTTCCTCATCGGCAGGACGCGCTTCAAACAATCCGCCATCTTTCCCACAAAGTCCAACCGCTGATCCGCCTGCTTGATTAATCAACGACACGATCTCTTTGTTTACCCGTCCGACAAGTACCATTTCCACAACATCCATCGTGGCGGCATCCGTCACGCGCAATCCGTTCTTAAACTGAGCTTCGATTCCTAACTTATCGAGCCAAGAGTTAATCTCAGGACCGCCCCCATGCACCAGAATCGGACGCAAGCCAACACACGCCATAAACACGACATCGCGAATGACTCTTTCTTTGAGGGCGCTATCCTTCATCGCTGCACCGCCATATTTCACCACGATCGTGCGCCCGGTGAACTGCTGAATATAAGGAAGCGCTTCGCTGAGAATCCGAACGCGAGTTTCTGCGGCACTTTCAAGGAATTCGGTATCTTTGAGCATGGAACCCATCGGTAAAAGTGATCTGATATACGATCGCGTACTTTACCACCCTCAGATCGTGATCTAAGTTACCTTTTGGCACAACTTAATCTTTTTTGCTCAAAGCTCTTTCATGACTTGTCCCAAGAAAGCAGGCGGAACTTGCGAGAGTGCCTGAGTTTGTCCCTGAATTCCACCCCGATCGTAAATGGCTTTAATAATTTGGCTAAATTGTCCAACCGCGCTCTTTTGGAATTCGGGCTGATTTTCCCAACCTTGTGCGGCTCGAACTTGGTGTTTGAGCGCATGATGCAGGAATTTGACTCGTTCTGCACTGTCGAGTTCCGATCGAGTCTCGATCGCAGTTTGATAGTAAGCGAGTCCAATATGATGATGTGTCGCAGATAAATCAAAGCTCAGAGGTGGCGCATGGGGCGTACTCGCGGCTTCGAGATATTGCACTGCACTGAGCGCTTCTTGGTAGGCATCGATCGCACAAAGCAGATGAATCGATCGATCGTCATAATGGGTCGTTGCTTGGTTTGCTAAGTGCCAGTACGCGGTTCCTAAATTGTTCTGAGTGGCGGCGTAAGCGAGTGGAGCCGCTTCTAGAGTTCGATAGATTAAAGCGACTCGATAAGCGCCGATCGCTAAATGCAGAAAGTCTTCTGCCATTGCCAATTCTTGAGTGGCTTGATCGCAGCGCGATAAGTTCCAATACGCGGTTCCTAAATTGTTCTGAAGCATCGCGTAATAGAGCGGTTCATGCTCTGGGGTGTAGTAGCGAAGCGCTTCGTTGTAAGCCCCGATCGCAGATTGCAGATTGCTCATTGTCGATCGATATTGAGCTAGATTCCAATACGCGGTCCCTAAATTATTCTGAGTTGCCGCATATCGACCCGGATCAGTTTCAAAGGGACGATATTCGATCGAGGCAATGTAGGACTCGATCGCGTGTTGCAAGTTCTCTTCGGGCGATTGATGAATGGCAAGATCGCTGTAAACCGATCCCAAATTATTCTGAATCATCGCGTAAGTTTGCGGCTGACCCTCTGGATTCGTGCGATCGACTGCAAACTGATAGGCTTTCAGCGCTTTCTCTAAATTGGTGACAACAGAACCGCCACCGCTCCGAGCTTTAATCCAATACAAATTTGCAATATCGTTAAGCAGATCCGGCACTTCGTCGGATTTCATATCCACAAGTTTCAACGCCTGCTCGTAAGCACGAATCACAATCGTCAAATGCTCCGCAGCAGGACGAGCCGGATCAAGTCGATCGCGATACCAATCTCCGAGTTGCCGATACAACGCTGCGAGACATGCCGCAGACGATCGCGATCGATGCAACTCTTCAATCTGATGCAGAATTCGGAGCGGTTCAACATCCGGATTGTTTGAGTCTAGAACGTTTGCGATCGCCGTCTGATCGTCCAAATTTACAGTCTGCATTACCGAAGCCAGCACGAAATCTGCTAGTTCAGAATCGAGCTTTAATTTTCGATAACCATTTGATCCATTTGCAGTTGCTCCATTCGTTGGAACAGGTTGCGGCTGAGTTTGCCCAAATGGATCGCCCTCAAATTCAAACAGTCCGGTTCGCCACTGCCAAAATTCGGGAACCGATTGCTGAATCGCCCGACACCAAGGACGAGTCACCCAAACCACTAAATTGAACTCTAAAGTCGCAAGCTGTTGAGCGATCGACACCAACGAATCGAGAAAAATCCGCTGAATGTGAACAGGTTGACGAGTTAATCGATCGATCCCCGTAATCTGAAAATTCTGCACTCCCATCTCAGAAGCGAGACAGGGCTGAATTTGTTGCAGCACGTCCGGATTGTCCAAATTCAGCGCAAAGCTCGTAAAGCGTGACTCATTCGCTTCTGTTGCCAAATCGGTTTCAAGCTGAGTCGCCAACTGCCCCCGCAGCATTGGATCATCACAGACGGCAATCAAAATTTGCCGACGGAGATTTAGACTCAACGCCAACCGTAAACGGAGATAGATCTGTTGATTCAGGCTCGAAGAACCCGGAGCGATGATCTCAGTCACAGGAATCTCTTGGGCAAAGTGACGATCGACAACAGACATCAGCATTACAGAAATCGCACTATCAGCGCAGGATAAACGAGATACTGATTTCTTCGTCCTGTCTTGTTGGTATTCAGGATGAAACGAAGATTTCAGTAGAAATACGATTGTTTAATCCCGGATACGAAAAAACCAGGCTAATTTCTAAAAGAAATAACCTGGTGGTTTAAATCTATCGTGAGTGAAAACTTTGTGCCAGCGTTAGGATACGGAGACTGCAACAAACATCAAGCCTGCAATCAATATCGCGCCACCGATGCCGACAATGATGAAATTGCGCTTCTGGCTGGCGGTAGGCGGTTCAGCCTCATACATCTTCGGCTCTACCGCGAAATTATTCAGCAAGCCGCCTTCTTCCTTGACATACCGCATGAGCAAAAATTCCCTTAGTGTTTTGTTAACTTTAACAAGACGTAGGTAAATGCTCTCACTCTTAAGTATGAAAACTTAATATTTCAAAATAGCTCGATTACGAATTGATTGTGCCCGTCAAAGGAGAACTCGCACTGGCATAAGCTTTCACCGGAATTCGTCCCGCTTGATATGCCAATCGTCCTGCTTCAGTGGCTAAATTCATCGCTCGTGCCATTGCCATCGGATTCGCAGCTTGTGCGATCGCAGTATTGATCAAGAGCGCATCGGCTCCCAATTCCATCGCCTGCGCTGCTTCACTCGGTGTGCCAATTCCCGCATCAACGATGATCGGAATCTTGGCATTCTCGATAATAATTTGAATATTGGCGGCGTTGCGAATTCCTTGACCTGATCCGATCGGCGATCCAAGCGGCATCACGGTAGCACATCCGACTTCTTCTAAGCGTTTTGCCAACAGCGGATCAGCATTCACATACGGCAAAACAGCGAATCCTTCTTTGACTAACTGTTCAGCGGCTTCGAGAGTCCCGATCGGATCAGGTAGTAAATATTTCGCATCGGGAATCACTTCGAGTTTGACGAAATTATTATCTTCCTGTCCAAGTAATTTCGCCATTTCTCGCCCTAATCTTGCCACCCGGATTGCGTCTTCTGCGGTTTGACAGCCAGCCGTATTCGGCAGCATCCAAATCTTGCTCCAGTCGAGCGCTTCCGCGAGTCCTTCATGCCCAGGTGCATTCGTTTGCACTCGTCGAACCGCCACCGTCACAATCTCACAGCCACTTGCTGCAATACTTTGGCGCATTTCATCGAAATTCCGATATTTTCCAGTGCCCGTCATCAAGCGCGACTGGAATTTGCGCCCAGCAATAATCAAACTGTCATCTAAAGATTTTTCTAGGGGTTTGTCTAAAGTTTGCATGGTTTTGCCGCCTCGATCGCGTACTAATTGCGGATTCTTATTATCGCGAAAATCGCACCGCCCCAATCTTGAGAAATTAGGAATTCTCGGTGTTTTGCACCATCCAAATTATCGATCGACAGAAGGGAGCGGATACTTGGTTAAGAAGCCACTTCAGAAGTTGAGGACTCCAGATCATCCTCAATCGGTTCATCTCCCGGATGGAAGTACTGATAAATCTGCTTGGCAATCTGCATTCCAATTCCCGGAACGGTTGCCAACTGCTCTGGAGAGGCTTCGCGAATGTAATCGATCGACCGAAATTCCGCGAGTAACAACTTCTGCCGATGATGTCCCAAACCGGGAATCTCATCTAAGCTCGATCGACGCATTCGAGTGGTTCTCTGCTGACGGTGGAAACTCACCGCAAATCGGTGTGCTTCATCTCGTAAGCGCCGCAATAATTGAACTCCAGGCTGTTCTGCGTCGGTTTCAAGCGGAAACGATTCACCCGGTAAAAAAATCTCTTCTCGCTGTTTTGCCAAGCTCACGACTTTGATATCTTCGAGCAGATTCATTTCACGCAGCACATTTACGACTGCTGAAAGCTGACCTTTACCACCATCGATCATGACCACATCAGGAAAATCAGAGAGCGCATTGGAATTCAGACCCGCACTTTGAGAAGCGGGAACTAATGTCTCGCCTTTCGCTTTCGCGGCGGCATACTTGCGGAATCGACGGGAAATCACTTCAGCCATACTTGCAAAGTCATCCGATCGCCCCGATCGCACTTCTGGATTCTTGATCTTGTAGTGTCGATAATGCTGTTTCGCAGGCTGTCCATCGACAAAGACGACCTGAGACGCGACCGCATCAGAGCCTTGAATATGCGAGATATCGTAACCTTCGATTCGGCGCGGTAACTCTGGTAAGTCAAGAATTTCCGCCAGATCTTGCATCGCTTGAGTATTACGATCGGCAAATTTCTGAGTCCGAGCAAGCTCGATCGACGCATTCCGCTCGACCATCTCGATTAATTCTGCCTTGGTCTGACGCTGAGGAGCCACGATCGACACTTTCCGCCCCTTAGATTGACTCAAGAATTCTGCCAGCATTTCACTTTCGGGTAGCTCATGCTGTACGAGAATTTCAGCGGGAATCTCGACCGGATCAACAGTTTGATAATGCTCTTCTAAGACACGCTGAAGAATAGCTCCCGGTTCTGCATGAGCATCCGCGAAAAATCCTAAACGACCAACCAAGCGACCCGCACGAATTTGGAAAAGTTGAATGCAGGCGTGTTCTTCATCTGCGGCAAGCGCGATCGCATCTCGCGAAACGGTGTCATCCGGTAAAGCGACCTTCTGTTCTGCGCTGAGACTCTTCAATCCCGTAATCTGATCGCGTAATCTTGCTGCATATTCAAAATTAAGATCTTCCGCTGCTTTCTCCATTTGAGCAGCTAACGACTCTTCCAATTCGCGAGTCCGTCCTTGGAAAATCATTGCCACTTTCTGAACGGTCTTACGGTAATCCTCCGAAGTGATCATTGCCTGACAGACACCCGGACAGCGACCAATATCGTAATTCAGACAGGGACGATCCTTGAAAAGTGGCTGTGGACGCTGGCGGAGTGGGAAGATTCGCTTGACTAAATGAAGCGTAGTCCGAAGAGTGCGGCTATCGACATAGGGACCGTAATAGCGATCGCGCTCTTTCGCCATTCGTCGCTTGCGGGTGATAAAAATCCGTGGATACGGCTCTGACCAAGTGATACAGAGATAGGGATACTTTTTATCGTCTTTCAGCAACACATTAAAGTGCGGCTGATGCTGACGAATTAAGTTCGCTTCGAGTGCTAACGCTTCCGCTTCCGTATCGGTCACGATCACCTCGATCTCGACCACCTGACGCATCATTAGCGCGATTCGGGGACGAGTATCGTGACCATTGAAATAAGAGCGCAACCGAGAGCGTAATCGTTTGGACTTACCAATGTAGAGAATTTGATCAGTACGATCGCGCATATAGTAAACCCCTGGCTCTTGAGGGATTTCTTTCAGCCGAGCTTCTAATCGTTCTGGATCGTCGATCAGCAGAGTTTGGGGGGAAACAGTCACTTAAAACTTTATCTAAAAGGTTGATATTTAAATTTTAAATCAATCCTCGCGGTCAAGGGTGACGATCACCGAACCTGGGTGATTATAGTCAGATTATTCAGTATTAGACTTGTCACTCAATCCTATGAATTTACAAGAGTTTGAGAGCCAAACTCGGAACAACATCGAACGAGCGCTCACCCAGTTACAGACTGCGACTTTATTACTTTCCGCGCTCGAAATTCAAATTTTAGAATCGGGCGATACCGTAAAAAATTTAAGCTTAACGATCGAGCAATTTATCAACACGAATCAAGATAGCGCCTCGGTCTAGCTTTCACTCTCGTCCTCACAATCGGGAATCGGAACTTGTCCGACTCCCGACTTTTTTATTCTGTCGATCGAATCAATTCTTCTCGAATCACTTGCTGCAATTCAAGCAGTCGAATTGGTTTGACCAGGTAACGACGAGCGCCAAGATTGAGAGCGCGTTGCTGGTCCGCGATAAAGGCGCGAGCCGATACCACAATGACGGGAATTCGGCTCCACTCTGGATTTTGCTGCATTTGTTCCAGAATGTCACAGCCATCGATATCGGGTAATTTCAGGTCTAATAGCACCACTTGAGGCTGGAAATCAGTTAATGCCTGCTCGAAGCCTCTCCCAACTGCCAGCGCTAAAACACTGTAACCCTGGTAAATTAGATAGTCTTCGAGCAGCCTTCGATTCGGCTCATTGTCCTCAATCAGCAGTATTCGGATCGGTGGACTCGATCCTAGTTCTTGTTCAGTTGTCATCGCGTATGCACCCTTGTTGACTACATTTTCGGTCAACGTGGAGAAATAGCGGGAGCAATTCACGAATTCACTTCGCATTAAATCGCGGCTGAATTGTGCGAGACGCTCTATGTATCAAATTTCACACGGATGTCTCAGCAAATCAAGTCCATTTGAGGAAATTTCGCAAATTTAAAGCAATCGTTCTAACTCAGTGGAGTCGATGATGGGAATAGAACGGCTCGATCGACAGGTTCCGGTTCGCCTAAAAGCACGATCGATCCCCGAATCTGTGGCTCGATCTGAGCGGTCAAACTGTTCAATGCCAGTCCTCCTGCACTCATTAAGCGTTGAGTCGATTGCAGAACGAGTAAGTCTGAGGATTCAGCCGCAAGCGCGATCGCACGAATTTTATCGTCATCGGGCACAATCTGAATTTCAATCGTGAGAGCAGAAAGTTTGGTCGTTAGAAGTGACAGTTGCGACTTGATCCAGGCAATTTTATTCGGGGAAGTTGCACGATCGCAGACATGAAGTACGGTAATCGTTCCATTTGTGGCAGTGGCGATACTGTGAGCAAACTGTAAAGCGGCAATCGATCGAGGAGTCGGATTCTCGATCGGGATTAAGATTCGTCGGAATTCACTTGGAGATTGGACCAAGCGAGCGACTGCAACCGGACAAGGAGCAGTACTAAGCACACTATTCACGACGGTTCTAAATAAGCGCTCTCCCAATGCACTTTTGCGTCCCCATCCCATCACAATCAAGTCTGTGCGCTGTTCGCGACTGGTGCGGGTGATTCCTTGAGCAATGTTGTCGTCGATTCGGAGCAAGGGCGAGACATCTACTCCGTAGTTCTCAGTTAATTCTGCTGCACGTTTTAGAAGAGATTCGCTGTGATCAACCCGATCTTGCATCTCGGATGAATTGAGCGAGGATGAAGAAAGCGCGATCGCAAGTGGAATCAATCGACCGGAATGCGATCGTGTAATCAACGCTGCTAATTCCAGCAAATACGCTTCAGTTTTCGGGTTATAAACCGGAACTAAGACCGTCGTTTGACGAGTCCAGACGGGTGTGGAAAGCGTTGGCTCGATCGCGCTTAAAGTCTCGACTCGCAATTCATTCGCAAATCGAGCCGTGAGAATCGGACCTAATATCGAAGTCACCAACATCAAGACGATGACGCTATTGAGAACGCCTTCAGTCAGCAATCCAGCCCGATATCCCACTAGAGTCGCCGCTAGAGTTGCCGCAACTTGAGGCAGGGAGAGCGATCCCATCACCATCATTTCTCGCCAACTATAGCGATAAGTGAGTTTTGCAAGAACAGCGGCTGCCATCTTACTGAAAATCAGACCGACCACGATCGCAATCGTTAACGCCAGTAATTTCGGATCAGTCAAACTCTGAATAAATGCTGGAACCCGAATCAGCAAGCCCATATCCACGAAGAAGATTGGGATAAATAGAACGCTTCCAACAAAGAGAACTTTCTCTTTTACTGGGCTATTTCCGACTACGCGATTGACGGCAAGCCCAGATAAGAAGGCTCCTACAATTTTCTCAACTCCAATTAACTGCGCTCCCACTGAAGCAAGGAACACCGCGAGTAGAACAAATAGAAACTGATTGCCTTCATCGTTGCCCGATCGCCGAAAGAATTCGCGTCCCGCTTTATCAAATCCGAAGAGAATCACGATCGTATAAATCACCAGCGATCCCAAGAGCGTGATTAGTTTCGCGATCGTAAAATCTCCGGCATGAATTCCGACACAAATCGCCAAGACCAGCAACGCCCCGATATCCGTGAAAATCGTTGCCCCGATTGTGACTGTGACCGCTTCATTTGTGACCACGCCTAATCGACTCACGATCGGATAAGCCAGCAGCGTATGAGATGCAAATAACGAACCGATCAAAATCGCCGGATTCCAGTCAAAGCCAAAGATTCGTCCTACGATCGTTCCAGTAATCAGCGGAACTATAAACGTATAAGTTCCGAAACCAATCGATCGATTACGAGTGCGCGTAAATTGTTCGATATCAATTTCCAGCCCCGCCACAAACATCAGATACACTAATCCGATATCTGAAAGCAGGTTCATCGTTTCGGAATCACCGTTGATGATCCCCAACCCGTTCGAGCCAAGTAAAACACCCGAAGCTAATAATCCGACCAATCCCGGCACTCGAAGCCGCTCAAACAAAAGTGGCACGATCAAAATGACTGCCAGCAGAATCACAAACGAGACGATCGGTTCTTGCAATACGCCAGCGGTTAACAGATACATTGAAAGCGCCACCCAAGCCAAACTAATAGTTATCAAGTTTCAATTGAGTGCAGAATTCCTCTAGAGGTGAATCTGACTCAAAATCACTCGTAGTCGATCGTAGTCGTCTTTGAGCAATAAACTCAGCATTCGACCTGCTTGAACCAGCCACGCTCGATCGGCTTTCCTCAATTGGTATATCTCTCGAATCGCCGCTGCTGTCAAGGCATCTACTGGAGCACTTCCCACTTGCAGCAAGGTTCGCAAGAAATCTAATTCGTTACTAAATTCAACAATTTCTTTAGTGTCACAAGCATAAACCGCTTGATGAATTTGCGGCGGACGAGGAGGTAAATGTTGATAAATCATTCCGCCTGTCGCACCGTTCTTTTTGTTTCCGCCTGCTCGATAGCCAACGATCGCGGATCGAAATTCCGTTCTAAGCATGGCGAAAATTTGCGGCTGTTGTTCGCGCAATTCAGCTAGAGACATTCCCAGCGCTCTTGCCCGGTGGACTGCATCGATCGGGCTGGTGGTCGCGTGATAAACCACGGCGTAGATTAGATTGCTCGATTCTTCGTCGATCGCTTTAACCCAGCTTCCAAATGGCGGCATTACCGGAAACGAAAGGTCGTCCGGCTCTAGACATTGAGAAAGAAATTCAGTCGTTGCCGTTTCGATCACTTCAGCAATGTGATTGGCAGGGCGATTCTGAGCAGAAAATTGAGGAAGTGGAAGGCGCATAAGATTAGTACAAATCCACCTCCACAATCTACCGCATTCGATCGCTTATTTTGTACCTTTTCTCTTGGCATCGACAATCTCAAGCTCTGACATTTTGAAAGTCACGAGCTTATCCCAGTTGCCGCCCTCGAACAGTACCGCAACTTTGCCATCGGTAATTCGCTGAATCAGTCCTTGAAACCCGTAGTATGTATCGTTTACATTCGTGACGCGAACGGCTGAACCTGGTAAAAACATAACTCTTTGTCAAGTAGCTTCACTTATCAGTGTACAGGCGCGATCGACCCCTCTGTTATTGATTGTGCTCGATTGTGCGATCGCGCTTCACCAATGATTTAAAACTTCGACTTTTGCTGAAAGTTCGCCACCGATTCGACAAGCCCGATCGCCATAAAATTCATCAACAGTGCCGCATTCCCGTGACTCAGCCAAGGGAGAGGAATTCCCGTCACAGGCGATAAATTGATCGTCATGCCGATGTTAATTGACACCTGGAAAATAATCATCGAGAACACGCCCACCGCAAGCAACGAGCCGAATTCATCTTTCGCATTCTGAGCAATGATTAGCAATCGGTAGCAAATCAGCAAATACGCACCCAGCACAAAAACTGAACCAAGAAAGCCTAGTTCTTCCCCGATCGCAGTAAAGATAAAGTCGGTATGCTGCTCAGGAATAAAATCAAGCTGCGTCTGAGTCCCCCGGAATAAGCCACGTCCGGTAAGTTCTCCAGCCCCGATCGCAATTCTCGATTGGATCAAGTGATAGCCTGCCCCTAATGGATCTTGATCAGGATCAATAAACATCAGAATCCGCGCTTTCTGATAATCGTGCAGAACGAATTGCCATAAGACTTGTCCCAATCCACCTGCAATCAGGTTAATCACAACCGGAACCAATGTGCCATAAGTCTTCCACGGCAGCGTTTTCCAAGCCACCAATCCAACGACAACCACCCAAAGCCCGATCGCGCCAATTCCCAAAGCTCCTTTTGTAATCAGCGTTGTAAATAAAACCGCTGAAATTACCGGAGACAGTAGCAATAAGAGCCAGCCCGGATTTGCATTTCCCCAGTACAACATCCCGATCGTAATGGCTCCAAACACGAGCGAGGTTCCCAAATTCGGCTGCAAGAAAATCAGCACCCAGGGTAAAGCCGCGATCGATAAGACTTTGATCATCATGGGAATCGTCGAAGCCGATCTCTGATGCAGCACTGCCGCCAGAGTAATAATCGCGCCCAACTTGGCAAACTCCGAGGGCTGAATCCCAAAGCCGAAAAATCCGAGCCATCGCTGTGCCCCTTTCGCCTCCAATCCCATGATCATCACGAGCAGCAGCGAAACATTCGTCACCCCATAAATCCACCACTTCCAAGCGAGTAGGGCATCATAGCGCAATCGAGCCAGCATCATCACCAATACAGTTCCGACACTGCCAATCAAGAGGTGAAATACCCAGTCTCGGCGTTCTGAATGCGCTAACTGAACGCTATGAACCATCACACCGCCCAAAACGGTTAGCGCTAATATTGCCCCAAACAGATACCAGTCCATGCCTTGCCAGGGTTGGAGCCAGGGACGGAGCCGGGACGGAGACTTTTTCCGAAACATAGAAAATTACTTATGCGAGGGCTGCAATCGATACTTTAGCAGCAATTTGTTGAGCTATTTGAGTTACCGCCTTCGCAGAAGCAGAATCCGGATCACCCACGACGATCGGCACTCCTCGATCGCCTCCTTGTCGCAGTGGAATTTCTAACGGGACACAGCCCAACAGCGGAATATTTAACTCGGTTGCGGTCTTTTCGCCACCTGCGGAACCGAAAATGTCATATTGTCGATCGGGCATATCAGGCGGAATGAAGTAGCTCATATTTTCGACGATTCCCAACACCGGAACGTTAAGCTGCTGGAACATCTTTAAGCCGCGCCGAGAATCAAGTAGTGCCACCGTTTGCGGAGTCGTGACAATGACCGCTCCCGCCATCGGAACCGCCTGCGCTAAAGTCAATTGAGCATCTCCCGTTCCCGGTGGCATATCTACGATCAAATAATCCAAATCGCCCCAGGTCACTTGATAGAGAAATTGGCGAATCACTCCATTCAACATCGGACCACGCCAGATCACTGGCTGATCTTTATCAATCAAAAATCCCATCGAAACGAGCTTCACACCGTGATTGAAAGCGGGTTCTAAAACTTCTCCCTCAGCGGTTTGACGCACTGCCACACCTGAACCTTCCAGACCTAACATTGTGGGTGCGTTTGGTCCGTAAATATCAGCATCGATCAAGCCCACTTTCGCGCCTGCTTGTGCCAATGCCACTGCAACGTTAACCGCGATCGAGCTTTTTCCAACGCCGCCTTTCCCACTCGAAATCGCGATGATATTCTTCACGCCATCGATTCCAGTCCGATCGGGCAATCCTTTCTGCTGTGGCGTTTCTGCGGTGACTTCCACTTCGACGGATTCCACACCGGGAAGCGTTTTCACGGCTCGTTCACAATCCTCCACGATGAATTGACGCAGCGGACAGGCGGGAGTCGTGAGAACGAGCGTAAAGCGAACTTTTCCTTGGTCGATCGACACATTCCGAATCATGTTCAACGCCACCAAACTTTTTTGCAGTTCAGGGTCTTGAACAGGTTTAAGAACTTCTAAAACGGATTCTGCGCTAAGAGTATCTAACATGAGGGTGTAAAGGATCGATCAGGGTTGTTTCTCGATCTTACCGCCCGAAACGTCAGAAATCGAAACAGCTTCGTTGAGTTGGTTTTGACGTGTCGATCGGTTGTTCTGCCGCATGAGCCAAATCTTCCGCAACTCGTGACGCATACGGTTTGATAATCGACCAAATTAGCGGTGACAGCCAACCTTGTAGCGTGACTGAGTACGCAATACTCGCACCCGAAACCGTCGATTTCACTTCATATCGAATTCGCTCTTCAAGTCCTGGAATCGCAATAATTCTCACACTCAGCAATTCTCTTGGATCAACCCGCTCCACAAAAATCCGAATGGGAAACGGACCCAACCGCGTCACCGCTTCATAAATCAAGCCCGGTTTTGCCACCTGACCATACGGCACATTCGTCCTAGAAATGATCGGATGCCAGGAGACATCAGCTAAATCGATCACCTTGCGCCACAGATCGTCCACCGATGCCGAACTCACCGCTTGATACGATCGAGCCAGTGTAGACCGAACACGCCGCTGTTTGCGATAGAAGAATTTCCAAGGAAAGTTCAGCATAAATCCATCTCCTAAAAGGGAATCGGTGTCACCCGTGCCCTAAATCCGGGGTTTCTGATCTTAGTCAGATTTGTTGCTCGATCGTCATCCTTCTTCGGATTGTTTGACCCGTGATCCTCGATAAAAGTCACAGGTTGTTATAAACATTTACGATCGCGCTTTGCCGCACAGCATGAGACTTTTTGCGGTTCAAGAACCGAGAGAATCGCTTGAGGGTAGCCGTTTCGCGATAGTCTAAATGAACCGTCTCGTTTCTTGCAATCCTGCTGTCGGAGCCTGACGGAAACTTTAAACTCTTTCGCATAGTAAGACGACTCGTTCCAGGAACCGACGTTTATGACTGCTTTCTTTACCTCCAACGCGACCGAGACGACCCAGCCACTTCCACCCAGCGATTCTCGTGAACGGGTGAGCCAATGGCTAAAAGCTTTTCAAGATAAAGTTTGTGAAGGCTTAGAAGCCGCAGACGGACAAGAAACATTTAAACAAGATAGTTGGACCCGCGAAGAAGGCGGCGGCGGTCGATCGCGAGTCATGCGCGAAGGTCGAGTCTTCGAGCAGGGTGGAGTCAATTTTTCGGAAGTTTGGGGCAAAGATCTTCCGCCTTCGATCTTAGTTCAGCGTCCAGAGGCACAGGGTCACAGCTTCTATGCCACCGGAACTTCGATGGTGTTGCACCCGCGCAATCCTTACATTCCGACTGTGCACTTGAACTATCGCTATTTTGAAGCGGGTCCGGTTTGGTGGTTTGGTGGCGGAATCGATTTAACGCCCTACTATCCGTTTGAGGAAGATGTGATTCACTTCCACCAAACGTTGAAAGAAGCGTGCGATCGACACAATCCCGAATATTATCCAACCTTCAAACTCTGGTGTGACGAATACTTCTACCTCAAGCACCGTAAGGAAACTCGCGGAGTCGGTGGAATCTTCTTCGACTATCAAGATACGAAAGGCGACCTTTACCCGATCGCGTATCCCGGTTCTCAAAGCGACACTGCGGCAGCAAAACGGAGTAAAGAAGTCGGAACCGTTCAGAATCGCACTTGGGAAGATTTATTCGCGTTTGTGCAATCCTGTGGAGATGCGTTCTTGCCTGCTTATGTCCCGATCGTTGAACGTCGTCAGAACACCGAATACAGCGATCGACAAAGACAGTTCCAACTCTATCGTCGTGGGCGGTATGTAGAATTTAACCTGGTGTACGATCGCGGCACGATTTTCGGCTTGCAAACGAATGGACGCACCGAATCGATTCTGATGTCCTTACCGCCAATGGTGCGTTGGGAATATGGGTACGAACCCGAACCCGGCAGCCCGGAAGCGCGGTTGTATGAAATTTTCTTGAAGCCGCAAGACTGGATCAATTGGTCGAAAAACGGGGCACACTAAGCGCAATGGCGAAAAGCCATTGACATCCATTTGTTAAGCCTTGCACTCCGAGGGAAGCGTTGATTCAGCGCGACCCTCTTTTTGTTTTTATTCGATTACTTTGAAACCCGTGATTCTGTCTCGATCTTTGGGCATAACTGATCAAGTAATCCCCGGCTAGATTGCGCGAGGCAGGTCATGGAGCAAAAATTGATTCTCATGGAGCAAAAAGTTGTTAACACCCCAGACGGAAACTCGATCGTCGTATTCAACCCAACGGGACGCTTAGATATTACGACCGCATGGCAGTTTCGCACCAAGCTACAGGACTGTATCGCGAAACAAAGTAATCATGTGGTGGTGAATCTAGGACAGGTGAATTTTATTGATAGTTCGGGTCTAACTTCGCTGGTGGCAGGAATGCGGGATGCCGATAAAGCAAAGGGGAGTTTCAAGCTTTGCAATGTGCATCCAGAGGCGAAATTGGTGTTTGAAGTGACGATGATGGATTCGGTGTTTGAAATTTTTGAAAGTGAAGAAGAAGCATTAGCGATCGGGAAACCGAAAGTGCAGGTTCCCCACAGTTTGGCGAGCTAGAGTTAAACCAAAATTTTGAACAGCGATCCGAGTCTAGACCCGGATCGCTGTTTGCTTTAGAGGATGTTTTAGAAGTATCAAAAGTCTTCTCGCTACGTTCTGAGTCGCCCCGGAATGGAATTCGGGGCTATCGGTGCGAAGTCCGTTCAAAACGGACTAGAAAATTGAACAAACTGAGTTTTCAGTCCCCTTCAGTGGACTTGGTTCTGTTAGCCCCGAATTCCATTCCTACTGTGTACACACAAGTCTTGGATCGCTTCGTTTCAGTCGGCTTCAGCCCCCTAAATCCCCCAATTCTGGGGGAATTTAAAGGACGAACCCTTTCTGGAATTGGAGAACTTTTTCTAGGTCAAAGTCCCCCAATTTTGGGGGATTTAGGGGGCGAAAGACTTCAGCAATGACCGATCCATCATCTTGTGTGTACACGGTAGAATTCCATTCCGGGGCGAGTGAGTGCAATGAACGACGCTTTTGAAATATCCTCTTAAAGCCTACTTAGCATCGCCGCTCAAAATTGCGTTGCCGTCCTTGAAATCGATATCCCTCACAGTCAGACCGCGCAATTTCAATTCGAGATTGAGTTGGTCTTGCACTTTTTCGGGTGATACTCCTAAACGACTGGCAACTTCAGCGATCGTAAAACTCATGTTGCCAACTTGAATTCGAGCATCTTCATCAAACCGTAACTTGCCGTTTTGAATTTGTGGTTTGCCCTCGACTCCGATGTAAATTTTGCGATCGCTCACCGGAAGTTTTTGAGTAATTTCTGACAGGAATTGCTGCTGTTGTGCGCCTAATCCACTATTTTGCAATTCCTTAATATCGACGACTGCACCCGTTTTTAGCTTGTCATCTTTGACCGCTGCATTAAATCCTTTTACGGAACTAGGAAGCGGTTGACCCTGACGTTTCTCGGTGATTTTTGTCACTAATAAATCATTCAATTCCTGCGAACTGAGTGCTACTTGAACATTCTCAGGAGGGCTAGAAGCCTTAATGGTTGGGCGATTTGGAGCAGCATTTACTTTTGCAGCTTGGGGACTTGCCTGAATTTGGGCTTTAATCTTTTGCTCAACGGCTGCACCCGATCGCTGAATTTGAGCATACGTTCTCGGCTTACTTTGTCCGGCAGTATACCACTCAGGTAATTGAGTCAACTGCCGCCAGAAATAATAAACACCTGTTGCTGTTCCGACTACGATTCCTGTTGACATCAACAGAAATAAAATACTTGATCTTTTCACAGCTACCTCAAGTCAATCTTTAGGATCTCTCAGTCAATTTATTACGTTCAATCCATATCGGCAATCCGTTATGAACGGCAAACACGACAACGAGCCATACGATCGGAGCGCTAAAATGAAAAAAATTACTGGGCTGGATTCATGATTCCTACCGTTATTGAAACTTCCGGACGGGGCGAACGCGCCTTTGATATCTACTCCCGACTGTTGCGGGAACGAATCGTGTTCCTCGGTAGCGCGATCGATTCCGATGTGGCGAACTTGGTTGTCGCACAATTGCTGTTTCTTGAAGCTGAAGATCCAGATAAGGATATTTATCTTTACATCAATTCACCCGGTGGCTCGGTGTCTGCTGGAATGGGCATTTATGACACGATCAAGCAGATTCGTCCAGAGGTGTCTACGATTTGTGTCGGATTTGCTGCCAGCATGGGCGCGTTTCTGCTGAGTGCTGGAACTAAGGGTAAACGGATGAGCTTGCCCCATTCGCGGATTATGATTCACCAGCCGTTGGGTGGCGCACAAGGACAAGCAACGGATATCGAAATTCAGGCGCGAGAAATTCTCTATCTGAAGCAACGGTTAAATTCGCTTTTGGCAGATCATACGGGACAGCCGTTAGAGCGGATTGAACGGGATACCGAGCGCGATTTCTTTATGTCCGCAGAAGAAGCTAAGGAATATGGATTGGTCGATCAAGTGATCGATCGTCGTCCTTCTGCGGCGCGTCCTGCGGTCGTGAAGTAAAAGGCTTCTAAGAATTTGCCTGAAATGGCATTTCTTCATTTAAGCGCTGGATCGATTCGTCGATCTGGCGTTTTTTCTCGCGTTCAAGCGCGATCGCATTCATAATTCTTTCTGTAATTTGCTCCGGCGTTTCATCAGGCAGAACTTGAATATGAATGTCCGCTTGGGCATACCGCGATCGACGTTCTTCGGAAAGCTGCGTTAATCGAGCCGTTAAATCCTGATTTTGTAACAAAGGTCGCGTTGTATCTTGGCTCAATCGCTCTTTCAATTGCTTTACAGGCACATCCAGCCAAATAATCACACCGTGTCTTAGATAGCTCCAATTTTCCTGAGCCAGCACGATTCCGCCTCCTGTCGCCACCACGCGCCGCAATCGAGCCGATACTTGAGACAGCGTTGCTGTTTCGAGTTGACGAAAGATTGCTTCTCCAGAATCAGCAAAAATCGTCGAAACTGTTTGTCCGGTTGCTTGCTCGATAAACTGATCGACATCCAGGAAATCATAATCAAGCCGTTTGGCTAACAATTGCCCGATCGTCGTTTTTCCGACACCCATCATGCCGATGAGAAACACACTCACCCCGTTTAACATTTATTCGTCCTCATCTAATTTCCGTACCGGGGGGCGAATTACGCGGTAGTCTGCATCGACGACATCCGGCTGCTTCGGTTCAGGAGCTTCACGATACGTGTAGGAATAAGTAGACCCCGATCGCGTTCCTGATGTCGGTTCTTGTCTGGTTTCAAAATCGCGGTTTGGTTTGTCTTTCGGCTCGCTGCCCCAATCATCGTCGTTCCCACCAAACCAATCATCATCGTTACTGCTAGAACGAGTTTCACGAGGCGGAACTGCATAAGCGTAACTATTGGTTGTAGTGGATTGTCGAACCGTTTTACGCTCCGATCGACGAGCCGTAAATCTTGTTAATCCAAATAGTGCTGTAATTACCAAAGTCGTTGCAGCCCCAAGCGCGATCGCGCCCAGAATCCAGATCGGCAACGGGAAAGCGGGTGAAGGAACGCCCAGAAAAACGAGCGACATCGACACGCCCCAATTCGAGACTGCGAAAAGGATCAAAAATCCAGCGATCGCACTGAGTAAAACAAAACGCAGAAGAGACATGAGCAGAACCCACGGTTGAAATCACCCAATAGGGTACATCAATCCAGCTTAGCGTATTGCTCGATCGCTCAGAGCCTTTGCAAAAATTACAAACTTAGCAAAATCGCAAAGCATAGAAATTGCTGTCAATTGTCATCCTCCTATCCCTCCCCCTTTAGATAGTCGAACTTTCTGAACATCGTAACTAATGTGACTAATAGTAAGCAATCTGCATTGCAGGCGACCCGATCGCTAAACATCGCTTCGTTTGACCTGAGCTTCATTATTTTTTAACGACTCTAGGACTGAGCCTTAAAGCTCGACCTCGCACAACAAACGAGGTTCCTATTTTCAATGACATTATTAATGGTGAGGATGATTCATGAAACCTGTTTCATTTGCCTGCTTTGTTGCGCTTGCAGCAAGCTCGGTTGTGCTGGCTCCGTTGAGCCTTCGTGCGGCTGAAGTGCCAACTTTTAATCCAGAAGAATTAACTGCGTTAACTCCGAAACTTGCTCAAAATGAAGTAACGGCTTCGGCACAGTCGATCGTGCCTTCTCTTGAGATCCCAGCGCAAGAAAGTGCGGCTTCTACAACGATCGCACAAGTTTCTCCAACTCCGATCGCGCCTGCAAACCCACTCCCTGCAAGTAATAATGAGCAGGTGACTTCGGTATCTCAGCTTTCAGATGTACGTCCTACTGATTGGGCGTTTCAAGCATTGCAATCCTTAGTTGAGCGCTATGGATGTATTGCGGGCTACCCCGATCGGACTTATCGGGGGAATCGGGCACTCACGCGGTTTGAATTTGCAGCAGGATTGAATGCTTGTCTCGATCGAGTCAACGAACTGATCGCAGCTTCGACAGCAGATTTAGTGAGAAAAGAAGATTTAGCAACGTTGCAAAAATTACAATCGGATTTTGCAACTGAGCTTGCAACGATTCGAGGTCGAGTGGATGCCTTGGAAGCTCGGACAACGACTTTAGAGCGGCAACAGTTCTCAACCACAACTCAGTTGCAAGGGAGCGTTCTGCTGGGTGCAATTAATGTCGCATCGGGGGAACGTCCAGACGGAACCAGTGCGGAAGATAACCTGACGCTTGGATATCGGGCGGAGTTGAACTTGCAAACTAGCTTCACGGGACGGGATTTGTTAACTACTCGTTTGCAGGCGAATAACCTTGTGCCTCGTGGGGGAACGGCGGCGGATGCAGCAAGTCCGAACTTTGTCACCGGATTGGGAAGCTTGGGCACGAACATGGGACGAGTGGAATTTGAGGGCAATAGTAATAGTCAAGTAAGAGTATCCCTGTTGCGCTATCGATTCCCGCTTGGCGAAAACACCGATTTCTTCTTGGCAGGAACCGGAAACGGGTTTGTGGATTTGGATGCGTCGTCTCAGTTGAATCCGTACTTTGATGGGGGTGCAGTCTCTCTGTTTGCTTTGCGGAACCCGATTTATAACTATTCGGGTGGTGCAGGTGTTGGTTTGCGTCACCGGATTGGAACAGCGGCAGAAATTAACTTAGGTTATCTAGTGCCAAATGCCTCGGTTCCAAATGGTACGAATGGATTGTTCAATGGTCAGTATGGTGCATTAGCACAGGTGATCTTCAATCTGAGTCCGAGTTCACGCATTGGTTTAACTTACATCAATGCTTATGTGCCTTCTCCGGGGCTTGCTCCTGATCCGACGGCTCCATTTGCATTGACCTCGACGGGAAGTAATCTATCGAACACGACTTTCGGTGAGCCAGTTAGTATCAATGCTTATGGTGTGAACGCAACTTTCCAACTTTCACCTAAGTTTGCACTCGGTGGCTGGGTTGGGTATGCGAATCATAACTATATCGGACGGGGTAGAGGCGATGTGTGGAATTGGGCAGTAACGCTGGCTTTTCCAGATTTGTTTAAGGATGGTAACTTGGGCGGCATTTTGGTAGGACAAGAGCCGAAATTAACCCGGACTGACTTTGGAACCCGCGATCGCGGAACTTCGCTGCATTTGGAAGCGTTCTATCGCTACCGGGTGAGTGATAATATCGCGATTACGCCTGGAGTTATTTGGGTCACGAATCCTGATTACAATGAGGACAATCAGGACGCGGTGATCGGCGTGATTAGAACATTGTTTACGTTCTAAAAGGGTTAGATCTCCGATCGTTTCTGGTCGGAGATCTATTGCTATTTTTACTATGCCAAATCGTTTAGTTCACGCTCAAAGTCTCTATTTGCGGAAACATGCTGAGAACCCGATCGAGTGGTGGGCATGGGGTGAAGATGCGATCGAGCAAGCCAGACGCGACAATAAGATTATTTTTCTATCTGTGGGTTACTCTTCGTGTCACTGGTGTACGGTGATGGAAGGAGAAGCATTTTCTGATCCAGAGATTGCTCAGTATTTGAATGAGAACTATCTGCCGATAAAGGTCGATCGAGAAGAACGTCCGGATCTCGATAGCATCTATATGCAGGCGCTTCAGATGATGACGGGACAAGGAGGATGGCCCTTAAACATCTTTTTGACTCCAGATGATTTAGTTCCGTTTTATGGTGGGACTTATTTTCCAATTGATGCAAAGTATGGAAAGCCTGGGTTTCTTCATGTTTTGCAAACCTTGCGACGATTGTATGATGACGATCGCGCTCGGTTAGAGGGAGTCAAAGCTGAGATTCTGACCAACTTACAAAACTCAGTGTTACTGCCATCGCAAACATTGAGTCAGGAACTATTAAAGGATGGTTTGGAATATAGTGCAGGAATCATTTCGGCAGAGATGCCTGGAACTAGATTTCCGATGATTCCGTATGCGGATACGGCACTTCACGCGGTACGGTTTGGATTCGATCGATATAATGCTCGTGAAGCGACAACCGCAAGAGGATTAAATTTAGCACTGGGCGGCATCTTTGATCATGTTGCAGGCGGGTTTCATCGGTACACGGTGGATTCGACTTGGACAGTGCCGCACTTTGAAAAGATGCTGTATGACAATGGATTGATTGTTGAGTATCTTGCGAATTTGTGGGCATCGGGAGTTCAAGAGCCAGCGTTTGAGAGAGCGATCGACAAAACCGTTCAATGGCTCAAACGCGAAATGACTGCACCGGAAGGATACTTCTACGCGGCTCAAGATGCGGATAGTTTTACTACACCCGAAGATGCGGAACCCGAAGAAGGTGCATTCTATGTTTGGAGCTATGACGAACTACAAAATGCACTAACTTCAGAAGAATTGACTGAACTATCAGAGCAGTTCTCAATTGAACCTAGAGGCAATTTTGAAGGCAAGATCGTGCTTCAGCGTAAACAATCTGGTCAGCTTTCAGAAACAGTTGAATCTGCATTGAATAAACTATTTGAACTAAGATATGGTGCGATTGATGAAACTTTTCCGCCTGCTCGAAATGCGGATGAAGCTCGATCGATAGCTTGGACAGGTCGAATTCCCGCCGTTACCGATACAAAGATGATTGCGGCTTGGAATAGTTTGATGATTTCGGGACTTGCTCGATCGTATGCAGTTTTCCGGGATTTGGAAGCGTTAGAGCTTGCTAGTCAAGCTGCAACATTTATCCTACAGAATCAATGGATCAATCAGCGGTTTCATCGAATTAACTATGATGGCAAAGCTGAAGTACTGGCTCAATCTGAAGATTTTGCTTTCTTTATCAAAGCTTTGTTAGATTTGCATCAAGTGACTCGTAGTATTCAAGCAGATGCACCAGAGAATCAGATTGATTGGTTAGCAGAAGCAATTCGGATTCAAGCTGAGTTTGACCAGTATCTTTGGAGTGATAGTTTAAGCGGTTATTACAATACTGCAACTGATGCGAGTCGAGATTTATTGATTCGAGAACGGAGCTATGTAGATAATGCAACACCGTCTGCAAATGGAATTGCGATCGCGAATCTCGTTCGATTGTCCTTATTAACTGAGAACTTAGATTACTTCGATCGAGCAGAACAAACCTTGCAAGCATTCGCCAGTGTGATGGAACAATCCCCGTCTGCTTGTCCTACATTGTTTGCTGCTTTGGATTGGTTTCGTAATCAAACTCTGATTCGCAGTACGATCGATCAAATTGCAAGCTTAGAAACACAGTACTTGCCAACAACTGCGTTTATGGTGATGGAAAGTTTGCCAGAAAATGCGATCGCGCTTGTGTGTCAGGGTCTAAGTTGTAAGGAACCTGCGAAAACTCCAGAACAATTTGCACAACAGATTCAGCAGAGCCAAATTCGCAGTCGATAAACTATCGAAGTGGAATAAATGGAAACACGGTTCTGATAAATCTTCGGAGGCGTAAAAGCCCGATCGTTCTTCTTAGTTCGGGTGAAACTTCATCACGCGGATTTACAGGCTGACCTTCGCGAAGTTGCTCCTGTAGGGCGGCATATTCGGCGGCGTTTAGAGGTTCGTTATCAATTGGCGATCGAGCTTCGGTAATAATCTCAGTTCGAGCCACTTCTTCAGGTTGATCTTCTGGCGGCGGAAGTGCGATCGCTGGTGTCGCTGTTGTAACAACTAGAAAAGCTAGAAGTGCTGATTTCATAGAGCTTGATAGAACGTGAGGGCAGTGTTACCGTAGCGTTTTTCACGGACGATCGACAAAGGAATTTCAGGTAGTTTAGCATCGGGACGATGTTCGACAGCAAATTCACCGTCGGGAGCTAATAGATTGAGAGATGCGATCGCATTCAACACTGGAACATACAAATCACTGTCATACGGCGGATCGAAATAAATACGATCGAACTGTTGTCCAGAAAGTTTTTCCAGTCGTTTCACCACATCGCCCCGTAGGATCTGATAAGACTGTTCTGGTTTAGCGACTTGTTTCCAGTTTTGTTCAATAATGCGGCAAGCAGCAACGGATTGTTCAATTCCGACCACAATTGAAGCTCCCCGGCAGAGCGCTTCGGCTCCCATCGAACCACTTCCAGTACAAAGATCCAGCCAGCGACACTGTTCGATCGAGCTTTGCCAAATGTTGAACATCGCTTCACGAACTCGCGCTAGAGTTGGGCGGGTTTCTTGTCCTGGAAGCGTTTTGATGGGTCGATTGCCATAAATTCGGAGGCTCATATTGCGGAATCTAGTCGTATATTGCGGAATGGGTTGCGCCCCCTAAATCCCCCATTCTGGGGTAGGGCTGATTCATTCTAGCGAAAGTCTTTCCTGCCCTCACCCTAGCCCTCTCCCCAAGGGAGAGGGAACAAGATTTCTAGCTCCCTTCTCCCTTGGGGAGAAGGGTTGGGGATGAGGGCAGAACGGCTGAATCGGAGCAGAAAAAACCATCTGATTAGAATGAATCAGCCCTACCATTCTGGGGGACTTTGAAACAGGGAAATTTTCCTTGCACCTGGACTGTGTTCTATCCTCAAAGTCCCCCAAATTTGGGGGATTTAGGGGGCATAAGTCGATCGAAACGAAGCGAAGGATCATCAGACATTCGTTAACTGACGCTGATTCACCAACTGAACAAAATTCGATAAAAGCTGCAATCCAGCCGTTGAAGACTTCTCTGGGTGGAATTGGACTGCCATCAGGTTTTGACGTGCGATCGCGGCTGTAATGGTCTGCGTTCCATGTGTAATGGTTGCTGCCCGAATGCTTGGATCAGTTGGCTCAACATAGTAGGAATGGACGAAATACACCCAAGGATCGGTTCCTAGATTCTGCCAGAGAGAACAGTCGGGCTGAGTGAATTCGAGTTGATTCCAGCCCATGTGTGGAATGGTTAATCCAGGTTCAGGCTGAAAGCGTTTTACTGTTCCCGAAACAATGCCTAAACCGGGTTCTTTGCCTTCTTCGCTCGCTTCAAAGAGAATTTGCAAGCCTAAACAGATACCGAGAAAAGGTTTGCCACTGTCGATCGCATCTTTGAGCGGTTGGACTAAATCCCGCGATCGCAAATGTTGAACGGCTGGATCGAATGCTCCCACACCGGGAAGAACCACAGCATCCGCTTGCTCAATTTCCTTTGCCGAATCGGTTACAAGGGTCGTCGCGCCTGCATTGTCGAGTCCCTTACAAGCAGAGTGCAAATTCCCCATGTCATAATCGACAACAGCGATCGTTGGCATTGTTCAATCCTCTAATCTGGCTCTTAAATTCTAAATGAAAATCCTCCTCACTTCATTTACAACCTGGCTGGAACATCATCGATCGAACTCCTCAGATGATTTGATCGAAATGATTCGCGATCGCGCTCCCTCGAATTGTCATTTTCTCAGGCAGCTTCCAGTCGATTTTGAACTTGCACCGAAAATTGCGATCGAGAAAATCAACGAAGTTCAGCCCGATATTACGATCTGTTGTGGAATGGCAGAGTCGCGGCAGAAATTGTCGATCGAATCAAACGGAAAGTTTCAGAGTGAAATTCTACGATCGAGTTTTGATCTGGATCAATTAATCGAATCAACAACGATCACAGAAATTAGTCACGATGCCGGGAATTTTGTGTGTAACTATCTTTACTACCAAGTTCTCAAACATTTTGAGCAGCGGTGTTTATTTGTTCATGTTCCAGTGTTAACTTCGGAGAATCAAGACGCGATCGTGCAAGACTTTCTGAGCATTCTGGAGCGAGTAACAAAATACAAATAAATTGCGCGATCGTACTCCACAAATGCGATGGTATTGAACGATCATCGGAGGTGAACTATGCGACGCGCCTGGATACTTGGATTGTTAACGGTTCTGTTTTTGACGATCGTTCCTTCAGCTTTTTCACAGTCAAAATTCACAGATATCCAAGACCATTGGGCACGATCGTGTATTGAATCGCTCACACAAAAATCGATCATTCGAGGTTTTCCCAACAATCAATTCCGCCCAAATGATCCAGTGACGCGATCGCAGTTTGCCGCAATGGTTGTAAATGCGTTTCCTGACCAGATTAATTCACCGACTCGCAATCCAGTTCAATTCAAAGATATCTCAGCAAATTACTGGGCACGAGACGCGATCGGGAAAGCTTATCGATCGAACTTTTTCTCAGGCTTTGATGATGGAACATTCCGCCCAGATTTGCAGATTCCGAGAGTACAAGCTTTAACTGCATTAGCCAGCGGATTGAAGCTAAAACCCACGATTGAACTATCGAACAAAGTATTTTCTGATCTTCAGGATGTTCCGAACTATGCAAAAAGCGCGATCGCAGCAACAACAGAGCGTCAAATTGCAGTGAGTTTTCCGAATGCTCAAAGGCTGAATCCGAATCGGGCTGCAACTCGTGGCGAAATTGCTGCATTTCTTTGTCAGGCGTTACCGGAAAAAGGATTGATTAGCGATCGATATCTTCCGAAACCGGAACTACAAGCCAGAGAAATTCGTGGAGTTTGGCTAACGAACATTGATAGTGATGTGCTATTCGACAAAGACAAATTGAGCAATGCAGTAAATGAATTAGCTCGATTGAACTTTAATACGCTTTATCCAACGGTGCTGAATTGGGGTTACACACTCTATCCCAGTCAAGTAATGAAGCAAGAAATTGGATTTGCGGTTGATCCGCGACCCGCAGGACTTCAGAATCGAGACATGCTTAAAGAAATGATTGCAGAAGCTCATCAGAAAGGGATGGCGGTGATTCCCTGGTTTGAGTTTGGGTTTATGGCTCCGAAAGAGTCGGAACTCGCGAAGAAACATCGAGATTGGTGGACACAGAAACAGGATGGATCAGTCGATTATGAAGCCTCAGCCCTCGATCGAGTTCAAATCCCCGTTTGGTTTAATCCGTTCAAGCCTGAAGTTCAGCAATACATTCTCAATCTCGTTTCTGAAGTGGTAGAGAACTATGATGTCGATGGCATTCAGTTTGATGATCACTTTGGATTGCCTGTTTCGTTTGGCTATGACGATTACACAGTGAATCTTTACAAGCAAGAACATAATGGGAAAGCTCCGCCGATCGATCCAAAAAATGCAGAATGGATGCGATGGCGATCGAATAAACTGCAAGCCTTTCTCACCAAGCTTTTTCAAACCGTGAAAGCCAAGAAACCGAATGTTCTCATCTCACTTTCGCCGCTCGATCTACCTTATGCCTACGAAACGTTTTTAGTTGATTGGCACAAGTGGGAACAAGCAGGATTAGTTGAAGAAGTGATTCCGCAGATCTACTTTCAGGGGCAAAAGTTTATCGATCGGATTAATCCAGATACTTGGGAGACGCTACGGGCTGCGAGAGATCATATTCCAACTGCGATCGGTGTTCTTAGCGGCTTATCGAGTACACCTCGTCCAATGGATGAACTACAACGACAGGTAAAAGCAGTCCGTGATCAGGGCTATTCTGGAATGTCATTCTTCTTCTATGAGACTCTTTGGAATAAGTCACCTGAACCCACTGAGATTCGGAAAGCAGGATGGCAGAGCTTGTTTAAGCAGAAAGTCCCAAGAACTAGCGTAATCAATCGATAGAACTTTGTAGCAAACAATCTGATTAGTTTTAGCGATCGACGTTTCCTGAGTTGTTTCCAGAATTAGAACATACTTCACTTCGATTCAGTCCGCCCGTGATTGGAAATCACGGTCTATCGGAGCAAAGTCCACTAAAGGGGATTGAGAAAGTGTTTGAGAAGTCATCGTTTATCGCATTCACCCGCCCAGAAATGAATCTCCGGGCTAATCAGGGGAAGCCCACTAAACTGGGCTAAAGAACTCCGTATTACGCTCTTAGCCCGCTTCAGCGGGGTTTTCTCCATTAGCCCGGAGATTTATGTCCGGGCGGACTGTCAACGCAGCAAAGCCGCTTTTTATACTCCTCAAACACCCTCTGAGAGCTAGTATAGAAAGCTCTTCAGTCTGTTTCAACAGACTTTGTTCCGATAGCCCCGAATTCATTCGAGGGGCGATTGATGCAATGAACAATTACCTCTGAAGGATGCTTCTAACACCCAATCACTCTACTTCTGCAATGTTGGTGAATTGTGAGGAACTGGAGCACGATCGCTCTTCACATTAACCACACCTAAATATCCCAGAAAAACTACTACACCAATCAAAGCTGCAACCTGCATCGATCGTTCGATCGTAATCAAGCCTTGCAATAGTTTACTCATGACACGCATTCCTCTCTCAATCTAATTAGATTCAAACTCAGCAGGAAGAATCCCGCAAATCTGAACATTCATCCTCTAGAGAGAGTTAAGAATCATAGAGTCTGATAGATTAGTAGTATAAGACACAGAAAAAGATTCGGACATACCCTTCCACAAGGGATGGTGACAGGTTTGATGTGTCTCCTGTACTTCAAGGAGGCTCATTATGAAGCACATCGATCGTGAAACCCAAAATTGGTCGTTCTATCAAACTCTTGAACTTTTACCGAACACTGCACCGCGCCCAGAAGTGATTCCCACATTCGGTTTGAATCGCTTGTGGAACAGATTACTCGGACTTTTAGCAGACGAATTGGTGGAAGAACAGCGATCGGAGTTTTTAGAACGCTGTTTGCAAAAAACGCCATCTGAATCGAGCAATGTTCGTGAATTTCTTAAGCTGATTGAGTAGTCCGTTTGCGGCTGCAATATCTCGCCAATGCAATGAATAGCCCGATTCCTGCAAAGTATTTCAATGGATCGGGAACGAGTGGACTTGGTGAGAAAAAGCCCTCAATTACGCCCGCAATTACAAGCAGCGGAATCACTCCGAACATCAACTGCGCGGCTTTCAGGCTATAAGCTTTAATCGCATCAATGCGGCGATAGTGACCTGGAAATAGAATGCCACGTGCTATCAGCAATCCTGCACCTCCAGAAAAGAAGATAGCAGGAAGCTCTAGCGATCCATGTGGAAACACAAACGCCCAAAATGGAAATGCTAGATTGTTTTGAGCAACTAGCGTTCCGACTCCTCCAATTAGCACTCCATTCAAAAATAGAATGACGATCGTATAAATCCCGATCGTAATCCCGCCCGCTGCTGCTCTAAAAGTCACACTCAAATTATTCGTCATAATCTGACTTGCGGCAGTCGGTTCACTCCCCAAAATTGACCCCATCCAAAGCTTGCCTTCATCGCGCACTGTTCGGATCAAATGCTCTGGTACAACCAGTTCAAGAAATTGCGGGTCACGCCACGAAAACCACCACGCAATCAAGCCACCAAGCAAAAACAATCCAGTCGCGATCGCAGTATAAACGAATGTCTCCTGGACGACTTCCGGTAAACCCCATTGATAAAAGTCGATCGCACTTTTCCATTCTTGCTTCCGCGATCCTTGGTAAACCTGACTGTACCCGCGAGAAGTCAACCGTTGAAGATCTTGCACGATCGTAGTTCCGACGACTGTTTGATTCGTTCGCGCTCTGGCAAGATCCGCAGACACAGACCGATACAGACTTGCGAGACTTTTGATCTCATCAGTCGAAAGCGATCGTAATCCGCGTTTTTCAATCCGGGTGAGCAATTCGTCTAACTGTTTCCAATTTGGCTCTCGTCGAGCAATCCAGCGGTTTACGTTCATCGTTTTGTGAAAAAGAGCGTCGTGTTTGAGTGAACCTCGCCTAAGATAGCCTCAGCCCTTAAGCTTCAGATTCATTCACGTTGAGCCATGTCCAATCTTAGTCCGGAACAATCATTTCAGCCCCTCAGTGTCGGAAATGTCGTGAGCGCTGGTATTCGTCTGTATCGATCGAACATCAAACGCTATCTGATTCTCACGCTGCGATCGTATCTGTGGTCGTTTATTCCAATCTACGGTTTGGCAAAGAGCGTCGAAATTTCAGGTCGAATCTCACGGCTGGCATATCAGGAATTGATCAATCAGCCCGAAACCTTGACCGAAGCATATCAAAAGACCGATCGACAAGTTTGGAATTTTCTGGTCGCTGGATTGCTGATGGGCTTGATTAATTTGGGACTCGTGATCGCTTTTTTTGTCGGCTACGGCGTATTTAGTGTTTTGTCGTTTCTTGCAATTGCAGCGTTCACACGAGGAGCGGTTTCCGATGCGGTTGGAGTAGTAGTTTCGCTCGTGGTAGGACTGTTATTTCTTGTCTTCCTGCTGGTGGCGTTCCTCATTTGGCTGCGAATCTTTTCACGATTGTTCATTTACGAAGTCCCATTAGCGATCGAAGATGGAGTCGATGGAGCGAGTACGATCGGGCGCAGTTGGACGCTGACGAAAGGATCAGTCGGACGAGTTCAGTTAATTGTTCTGGTTGCGAGTTTGATTACCTGGATGGTTCTGTCGCCTGCATCATTCTTTTTATTCGCACTGATTGGTGCGGGAGCAAGTACTACAAATGACCCTGCATCTGGTTTGTTTGTGCTGTTGTTTTATGGTTCAATTCTGCTTGGTAGTGCTTTAGTTCTTCCGTTTTGGCAAGCGATCAAAGCCGTGGTTTACTATGACTTACGATCGCGGCGTGAAGGTTTAGGCTTGAATTTGCGCGATCGCGGTTAAAGTGAAACATCCCCATTCAATTCCCGGTTATGAGTTTGTTTAATCGCATCAAAATCCGCACTCCTGAGAGCGTTGAATTAGAGTTTACGCTGGCGGGAATTGGCAATCGCACGATCGCGCTCGTGGTCGATTACTTGATCTGGGGTGCGGTGCTGATTGGCTTGCTAATTTTCTGGAGTATCTTATCGTTTCAACTCCAACGCTACTTTGGTGAAGCGATTGATCTTTGGATCTCTGCAATTTCAATTCTGATCACGTTCACGGTCTATACCGGGTATTTTGTGATTTTTGAAACGCTGTGGAGAGGACAAACTCCAGGAAAGCGCTACAGCAAAATTCGAGTCATCCGAGATGATGGACAGCCTGCGGGTATTACTCAGGCAATTCTTAGAGCATTAATTCGCCCGATCGATGATACGTTCCTGATCGGAATGCTCATGATCATTCTGACCAAGCGCGAGAAACGATTAGGCGATTTGATTGCTGGAACCTTAGTGATTCAAGAAGAACGAGCAGTCAAGCCTTCGAGCTTTGCACTCTCTCCTGAAGCAGAATCTTTAGCAGATGAACTTTTGGCGAATCAAAACTTTAGTGCAATCTTGCCCGATGATTTTGCTGTGATTCGGGAGTATTTACAACGTCGATCGATGTTAGAAACCAGAGCAAGAACGGATCTGAGTTTGAAACTAGCACGACAAGCAAAAGAAATCCTCGGAATGCAGGAACTTCCCTTTCAGATGACTCCCGATTTATTTCTTGAAGCAATTTATTTAGCATATCAAAAGCGGGCTTAGTTTCCTCTGTGTGCTAAAGTTTGCAATCAAGCTGTGAAGGAGTTCCTGATGAAATCGATTTGTGTGTTTTGTGGCTCTAGTCTGGGTCGAAATCCTGACTATGAAAAGAGTGCGATCGAGCTTGGAACTGCGATCGCCAACCGGGGAATCGCTCTCGTGTACGGTGGCGGCAATGTGGGATTAATGGGTGTGATTGCAGATGCAGCCCTGTCTGCGGGTGGTGAAGTGTTCGGCGTGATTCCAGAGTTCTTAGTGTCGAAAGAACTCGCACATCAAGGACTCACCCGATTGGAAACCGTAGAATCAATGCACGATCGTAAAGCAAGAATGGCGGAACTGTCGGATGCTTTTATTGCTCTACCCGGTGGATATGGAACGCTTGAGGAATTCTGCGAAGTGCTGACCTGGGCGCAACTTGGGTTACATCAGAAGCCACATGGACTGTTAAACATTGCAGGATACTATGATCCGCTGCTGCAATTCTTTGATCAAGCTGTGACCGAAAAGCTCGTGCGACCTGTGCATCGCTCTTTGGTGCTTGAGGCGACCGAACCGGAAATTTTACTCGATCGATTGTCTGCTTATGAGCCGCAAAATGTAGATAAATGGATTAAGAAAGAAACAATTTAAGAGGGCACTGCTCATGATCGTACAAGCCTCAAAACCCAGAGCCGCGAATATTATTCACAATTTGACCTGGGAGCAATTTGAAGAACTCGATCGCTCTCTCGAAACAGTTGCGGGAGTCAAACTCGCCTATTTAGATGGAAACGCTGAAATTATGCCGATTAGTCCGGAGCATGAAGACTTCAAAAGCATTTTAGTTCGACTGCTCGAAGCCTTCATGGACGAGAAAGACATTCGCTACTACAAACGCGGCGGTCCCTCTTTAGGCAATCGAGAACTGGGTGCGCGGAACGAACCGGATGAGTCATATAACTTCGATGCGCCAAAACCATCTCCAGATTTAGTGATTGAAATTGTGAAAACCAGCGGTGGCATCAACAAACTGGAAGGCTATCGGCGCTTAGGTGTAAAAGAAGTTTGGTTTTGGGAAGATGGCGTTTTAGCATTCTATGAGCTTCAAAGCGATGGATATAAAAAGGTCGGACAAAGCAAATTACTGCCCGAACTCCCGATCGATGTTTTTTGCCGCTACATCGTTTATCACGATCAATACGAAGCGGTGAAAGAGTTCAAAAGCTTTCTTCGCAATCACGACACCTAATTGCTCGATTCGTCTCGTTTTTAAGGATCATTTACTGTTTGAACTTCGGCTTTTTTGTTAGCGTATCGGCAGTCTGACTTTTACGGCAATGTGATCTATGTTTCATTGCTTAATGTTGTTCATCTCCCACTGCCATGCAAGCCGAAGATCTTCAAGTTCAACCCCAGGACGATCGCACTGCCTCAGATGTGGAATCGCTGAAACAATCGATTCTGAACAATCTTTTCTATATTCAAGGGAAGTTTCCAGAGATTGCGACGCTGAATGATTACTACATGGCTTTGGCGTATACGGTTCGTGATCGCTTGCTCCGAAACTGGCTAATCAGTACACAAACCTACACCAAAGTACAACCGCGAGAAATTTGCTATCTTTCGGCAGAGTTTCTACTTGGACCGCATCTTGGCAATAACTTGATCAGTTTAGATATCTATGATCAGATGCGCCAAGCAGTTCAGGAATTGGGCTTGAACTTTGATGAACTACTAGAGCAAGAAGAAGAACCGGGACTTGGGAATGGCGGCTTGGGGCGGTTAGCAGCTTGCTATCTTGATTCGATGGCAACTTTGGAAATTCCTTCGATCGGGTATGGTATCCGCTACGAGTTTGGCATTTTTGATCAAGATATTCGCGACGGTTGGCAAGTTGAACTCACCGATAAATGGCTGAAGAATGGCAATCCGTGGGAGTTGGCACGTCCAGAATGGGCAGTGGAAATTAAGCTTGGTGGACGAACTGAGAGCTATGTGGATGAAAAAGGTCGTAGTCGAGTTCGCTGGATTCCCGATCGTATTTTAAGCGGGGTTCCCTACGATACTCCGATTCTCGGCTATAAGAGCAATAACGCGAATACTTTACGTCTGTGGTCTGCTCAAGCGGTGGATTCTTTTAACTTTGCTGCGTTCAATTCTGGTGACTATTACGGTGCAGTTGGCAACAAAGTTTTTTCAGAAAATCTATCGAAAGTGCTTTATCCAAACGATGAGCAAGTTCAAGGGAAACAACTTCGATTAGAGCAACAATACTTTTTCGTGTCTTGTTCGCTACAAGATGTGATTCGGATTCACCATGAGCGGCGCGGATTACCATTGGAAACGCTGCACGAAAAGTTTACTTTGCAATTGAACGACACACATCCCTCGATCGCAGTTGCCGAATTGATGCGATTGTTGCTCGATGATCATGGAATGGATTGGGACACCGCTTGGAACATTACCCGAAATACTTTTGCTTATACCAATCACACGTTGTTACCGGAAGCCTTGGAACGTTGGGCAGTCGGTCTATTCGGTGCATTGTTACCGCGTCATTTAGAGATTATCTATGAGATTAATGCTCGGTTTCTGACTGAAGTTCGATTCAAGTTTCCGAAAGATGACGATCGAGTGCGCCGAATGTCGCTGATTGATGAAACGGGCGATCGCTATGTCAGAATGGCTCATCTTGCAACGGTTGGCAGCTATTCAATCAATGGAGTTGCTGAACTGCACACAGAACTGCTGAAGCAGGATGTTTTACGCGATTTTGCTGAACTGTACCCGGAGCGCTTTAACAATAAAACGAATGGTGTGACTCCTAGACGTTTCATGGTGTTGAGCAATCCAAGACTATCAAGCTTGATCACTAGCAAAATTGGTGAAGGCTGGATCACCAATCTCAACGACCTTCGCAAGCTAGAACAATTTATTGATGATCCAAGCTTCCGAGAAGACTGGCGACAAATCAAGCAAGCAATTAAACAAGATCTAGCAAACTACATTCAGAAAGAGAACAGAATTGATGTCCATGTCGATTCTATTTTTGACATCCAATCAAAACGGTTTCACGAATACAAACGCCAGCACTTGAACGTGCTGCACATTGTGACTTTGTACAATCGCTTAAAAGCGAATCCAAATCTAGAGATCACACCGCGTACCTTTATTTTTGGCGGTAAAGCTGCACCGGGTTACTACATTGCGAAGTTAATCATTAAATTGATTAACTCGATCGCAGATGTGATCAACAACGATCCAGACGTGCGCGGGCAAATCAAAGTCGTCTTCCTCAAGGACTACAACGTAAAATTCGCCCAACGAGTCTATCCTGCTGCTGACTTATCCGAGCAAATTTCCACTGCTGGAAAGGAAGCATCGGGAACCGGAAACATGAAATTCTCGATGAATGGCGCATTAACGATCGGCACTCTTGACGGTGCAAACATCGAAATCCGCGAAGAAGTCGGTGAAGAGAACTTTTTCTTATTCGGGCTAACGGCTCCCCAAGTTGCTGAACTCAAAACCAAAGGCTATCAACCGATCGACTATTACAACAACAATCTAGAACTAAAAAGCGCGATCGACCGAATTTCCTCTGGTTACTTCTCAAAAGGTGATGCGGTTCTGTTCAAACCCTTGATCAATTCTTTGCTTTCTCAAGATCCTTATCTACTTTTGGCAGATTACCAATCGTACATTGAGGCACAAGATCGAGTCAGTCAAGCCTACCGCGATCAGACTCAATGGGTGCGAATGTCGATTTTGAACTCGGCACGAATGGGTAAATTCTCATCCGATCGAGCTATCCGCGAATATGCCAAATTGCTCTGGGATGTTCCACCGCTCAAAGTCTGCCCACCCGGTGAAGCTTGTTCGATCCACTGTCCCGAATCTCTGATGTAACTTATGGCTCTCACCCTTTATTTCATGCGTCATGGCGAAACCACATACAGTCAGACCGGAGGCTTTTGTGGTTCGCTCAATCCCGACATCACCGAAGCAGGGTTGCAAATGGCGATCGCATTCAGCAAGGCATATTCCCATCTCAAATGGACAGCCGCTTATGTCAGCCCGATGAAACGAACGATTTCCACTGCGAAACCAATCTGTGATGCGATCGGATTAGAAATGCAATTGCGAGATGGATTGCGAGAGATTGACTTCGGTGAATGGGAAGGAAAGACGCAAGATGATGTGAAACAGAATGATTCAGAGAATTACATTCATTGGATGACGGAACCTGCCTGGAATCCCCCACCTGGGGGAGAAACAGCAGTTCAGATTGCGAGTCGATCTGAGTTAGTGCTCACCGAGATTAGAAAAAATCATACCGATGGAAATGTATTAGTCGTCTCACATAAATCAACAATTCGGATCATGCTGTGCGGATTGTTAGGGATTGATCTAGGACGATATCGAGATCGCATTGATGCGCCTGCCGCTTCAGTTAGTGTGGTTGAGTTTGGCAAGTACGGACCAAAGTTGACGATCTTAGGCGATCGCTCTTTTATGAGTGAAGAACTGCGATCGCGTCCCGGAACATAAGTCAATATTTTCTGGAGTGCAAAACACGATCGCGGATTAAACAAAATCCGCGATCGTGCTTTGAAAATCTAAAGCGATTTAGGGGCTGAAGCCGATTCAACCGTAGCAAAAACAACTTGTGTATATACAGTAGCGGTTTCTAACTGCCAGGAAATTTACGTAACAGCTTTATTACTTACACTTCAATTTCGTGGAATCGATCTGAAACTGAATGGTCGAAATTCGGCTCTTTCCTGAGAGTTCTTGTGCGCTGAGAAGGTATCCATCTTCTTTCAGTTCGTCCACTGTGCGCCAAAAGATTTGATTGTTGCGCGAAGAATTACTGCCAAACAAATCGAGATTCTTGAACAAGTATTGTTTAGAAACAGAGATGAACTGCCCATCTGTTAAGCTATCCCATTTCAGGCGACTTGCTAGATAGATCAAAAGCTTCGTTTTGTAATCGCATTTCGCATTACTTCCAAGTCGCTGAGTAATATCGAATTGATTCGGAAAAAGAATGCAATCACCATTTCGAGAACTGTCAAAAAATTCTAAAGAGATCGTGTAAGAATCAGCCAATTCGTATGTGTAATCTGCTGCTTTTGTAATATCAAAATCTCTCGGAGCATTGTCAACTTCATAATCTTTGATCCGAAGAATGCTCTTAATCGCGACTTTTGCACTGCGATTTTGATTCATTTTTTTGAACGATTGCGCTAATACTAATTCGGTTCTGTGAAGCGCGACTAGATCGCGGTTTAATTGCGATCGCAGTTTCGATGCAAACCCTCCATCCTTCGTCCGCGTATATCCTAAACTTTCGAGTAAGTCATTCGATCGAAACGTGACTGTTCCACCGTTCTGCTGTTGGGCTGCCAATTTATAGAGATAAAGCACGATCGAGATTTGGCGCGGATTCAAGAAAGTCATTAACGCCATAAACATTCTTTGAATCCGGCGATCGTGAACTTTTTCTAATCCATTGCTCACCCCTTTTTGCACACAAGCCGACCAATCGAGCTTGGCATATTCTGTTTTTAATTCTGTCAATTCTTCTTCGGTCAAATTCTCTAGCGGCACTCGTCGAATCACTGCAAATTCGCTTTCGTCTTGCGCGTCTGCTTCCACTCGCATTTCTAAATAGTAGCCGTCCACATCCGATCGCAAAATCGGTAATCGTACATCTGGATTTCGCACCGATGCCCCGGCTCTGGGCAACACCATTAAGAGTTGGCTATCGACTGGAAAGGCTGCTTCTAGTGGTTTCATCGCTTCGTGAGATTCTAGACCCCACATATAGTGCCTTACCCTTCGAGTTTTGTCTAGAGGGCGAACGCTATATCTGGGGTTCTAGTGTGAAGACGACCCAATCAGACCCTATGGATAGTAGTAAGTTTACGGAGTCCTGTAACGCCTGCGGCTGAATTCGATCGCGTTCTCTGCAACTCCCGCGTCGATGATCCAGATGATCCGCGCTCCTTATTTTATGCGATCGATCCACCTGAAAATCTCGAACTTTGCGCCCCTTTGCCTATTCCTCCGCCGTCCAGTTTTCCTGCTAACGCGCCCGTATAAATTGCCTGTAACTTTCGCGGATCTGCGATCCACACCCTATTGAGCCTTTGATGGATCAGTGTTAATCTGCTTTTCACGTCGGAGATGTCTACCACCATTTCTTGACGGAACCTTGTTTGTCTGGAAATAGATTGAGCGATTTTGGGCGACTACCACCGCTACAGAGTCCGCCAATCTAGAATTTCAACTCGATAAGCAAAACCCCTCAAGCTTCCCTACCACAGTCAGCTAAAGGGGTTGATAACCTTGTTTGCCCAAAAAAGATTGGGCTTGATTTCTATGTCCAAACATTGTATCAGGTGCAGCAATTCTGCGCTAGGTTTGTGTGCGAATTTATTTCAGAAGGAGCAGGGCTGATGGTGACTTCCCTCAGAATTGCTTCTTCTGGAGCGGCTAAACAGATCGAGGGCTATCTCGCTCCCGATCACGAACAAGAATGGCTGATGAGCGGTGTCGATCTGGATATTATTCGCCAGAACGTCAGAACGCTTGAGGATACAGAATTTGATCTGTTTACACACGAAGCGAATTACCCGATCGCTGAACTTCTAAACTGGAAAGTAACCCGGTTTGGAAAGCAAGCGCGGGAATCGGTTCGGGGCTGGTGGGTGAGTGGAGTTGATCCGCTGAATCATTGGCAGCGTATGGATTGGGGACGGTTTAAGCCGGATGCTGAAACGCCGATCGTCGATCGAGAAAAAAACAAAGCCGCGAAATACCTCAGTCCCAGTCTCGGTAAAGGTTCGAGCCGTTTGATTCTGCTCGATGTACCGATGCGAATTTGGATGCAGGTGGCGAAGAAATTCGAGATTGCAATTAACGGAGCTACGAACTTTTGGGAATGGGTTTGGCGAAATAATTTGCCGATCGTATTAACCGAAGGTGAGAAGAAAGCCGGATGTTTATTGAGTTTGGGATATCCCGCGATCGCGCTTCCGGGGATTTTTAGTGGATATCGGCGTGAAACTCGGCAGTTAATTGCAGAATTAGGACATTTTGCGACGGATCAGCGATCGTTTCACATTTGTTTTGATTACGAAACCAAGCCGAGAACACTACAAAATATCTTTCTTGCTACTTCTCGTTTAGGACAATTACTGAACAATGCTGGCTGTCAAGTTAAAGTTATTGCACTGCCAGGTGCTGAAAAGGGCGTTGATGATTTCGTTGTCGCTCGTGGTGCTGATGCGTTTACAAACTTATATGAATCAGCGATCGGGCTTGAATTCTGGCAAGCATCACAATTATGGTCACTAACCTATACACCTTCTCTTAAATTAAATCAGCCGTATCTGGGCGATTTGTCTTATCCAGAGTCCGGTCTAGCTTGTATTAAAAGTGCAAAAGGAACTGGGAAAACAACGGCACTGCAAGGGTTGATTAAGAATGTCGATCGCAAAGTCTTAGTTATCACTCATCGAATTCAACTGGGTAAAGCAATCTGCCACAGTATTGGAATCGACTGGATCACAGATGCACTTAATTCTGAAGACCCTCATAGCTACGGATTGTGTATTGATTCGCTGCATCCGAACTCCAAAGCGCGATTCAATCCGGCAGAGTGGGAAGGCGCGATCGTCATTCTTGATGAAGTTGAACAAGTTCTCTGGCACGCTCTGAACAGTGCAACTTGCTATCATCAGCGCGTCAGAATTCTAGAAACATTGCGCGAATTGATCGAGACTGTTCTTGCAACTGATGGATTAGTGATTGCACAAGACGCGGATTTGTCAGATGTCAGCATTGATTATCTACGAGGATTGGCAGAAACTCCGGTTACTCCTTGGGTTGTAGTAAATCAGTGGAAGCCTGAAATAGCTTGGGATGTTTCGCTATACGACACTAAGAATCCTGCACCGTTAATCGATCGTATGGAATCTGTCCTAAAAACCGGAGCCATTTTCGTCTGCGTCGATTCTCAAAAAGTTCGCGGTCGCTGGAGTTCTAAAAATTTAGAGACTTATCTCAAGCTGCAATTTCCTGAGAAACGCATTCTCAGAATTGATAGCGAAAGTGTTTCTGATCCTGATCATGCTGCTTATCACATTGCTGAACGCATTAACGATGTTGTAGGCAATTATGATATTGTTTTGGCGACACCGACGATCGGAACTGGAGTCTCGATCGACATTCGCAATCATTTCAAGGGTGTGTTCGGAATTTTCCAAGGTGTCACGCCCGATTCTGAATCCCGGCAAGCGTTAGCAAGAGTTCGCGAACCGATTCCTCGTTACATTTGGGCAGCGCATTTTGGACCTGGAAAAATCGGCAACGGTAGCTGTAACTATCGAGATGTCGCGCAATCTGTGACGAAATCCGTTCAATACAACATTGCACTACTCAAAGATATCGATTTCGATTTGGATGAGCAGAGTAACCCGATCGCACTTCGCACTTGGGCAAAAATGGCAGCACGAGTAAATGCGTCTCTCTGGCGCTACCGTCGCGAATTTCGGAATGGATTGTTACTCGAAGGGCATTCAGTGACATTAGTAACCGATGATTTGACCAAAATGTTTGGACAGTTGCCAATTTCTGAGCAGACATTGAATGAGCTAAAAAGCGGAGTTCTAACGGTTCCAGGATTTGAGTTTTTAGAAGCGCGGCATGATTTGAAAGTGTGCGATCGTATTGCTCAAGTCGTCTCCGCGATTCGGACTCGGAATCAAACAGCGGAAGCGATCGCGGTTTCCGATTCTCCCGAAATCACACCCGAAGAATATTACGAACTGAAAGAACAAGCAAATCAAACGATTCAGAAACGGTACAGCAGACGTAAACACGAACTGAAACAGAAATACAACGTTGAAACGATTACACCAGAGATCAAACTCAAAGATGATGATGGATGGTATACACAATTGCGTCTGTATTACTATCTGACAGGCAATCCTGAATACGTTCGCCTTCACGATATGCAAGAGCTTGAAGATCATCTAGAGCGGGGTGACGGCAAGATTTCGATTCAAGATGTCAAGCTGTTAACTGCTCAGGTCGAGGCACTACGATCGCTAAAAATCCTAGAATTCCTCAAACCTGGAGAGAAGATTCTCGCGACCGATGAACTCGTTCAATTCGTTGCCATGACTGCTTTAGAGTGCCGCGACGATATGAAAGCGCTATTTAACTTCACTGTGACCGAGAAACTTGCCCCGATCGCAATTGTCCAAACCTTACTTGGCAAAATCGGCGTGAAGCTCACTTGTACAGGTCGTGCGGTGGCTCCAGATGGCAGACGGGGCGGATTGCGGATTTACAAATACTTTCCACCGGAAGACGATCGAACTGCAATTTTGGCGGAATGGGAAAAGCAAGATCTCGCTATGCTGCAAACGCTCATGGAGATTACAGGCTGTAATGACTTCTCGGAGATGGATGATTGGATTGAGCGATCGGCTTAATCTGTAAGAGCCGACAAGATGGGGAGATAGGGGACTATCCCTCTATCTCATTGAATTGGAACATCCAATTGCGCCCATCGAATTCAATGCAGCATTGGTTTAAAATGTCGCGTCCAACTAATACACGATCGCCAAGTTGGTCTTTAGGACAGCCATACACACGAATTGCTTTGTGTAAATCTTGAGCAATCTGAAGATTGATGTAGCAGGCGAATCCAAAAACTTTTCCGCCACTGACACCGTTGATGCTGGCATTGGTTTCGAGCAATCGCAACCTCAAAGCCGATACGATTTCTAATGGAATTAAAGTGCAGTCTGATCCTATGTCTAGAAATGCTTCTGTTGAGAAGGTTACGGGATTATTTGCCCAGTCAGGAGGAGTAACAATAATTGGCAAAATTGGAGCAGGAGGAATTCCTTCTCCCAAACTAACGTAAGGGTAACGACTCATCAATTAGGATTTGGGTGCGAAGCCACGGACAAAAAACTTGGGTTCTTCGTGGAGAACTTGTTTAATCAGAATATCTCGATAGCCGTATTTTTTATAAACTCGTTCTGCTAGTTTTTGTTCATCTCGATCGTGGTCTAACACCGCATTTTCAAAAGCAATGAATTCTCCAAGGTATTGTTCGAGTAAGTTCGGTTTCGCTTGCTCAAAAAGAGCTTCTTGCTGCTGAAGATAAGTAATACGCTCTATATCGATGCCGTCTATTGAAGATAAATTCATTATGCTTCCCTCAAAGCTCAGCTTCTATTTTAGAAGAGAATTCTCCCTACTCCCCACTTCTCTTCACCCTCTCATCTCCGCAAAGTAATCCAACAATTCCCAATGCAAAAACCGATCTTCGTCCGCTAATGCGTTGCAGCAGTCGGCGTTCGGTGCAGTTGTTCTCTAGACACCTGTAGAAACTTTGGAAGTCTGGCTCTCTAGCGTTTTCAGTAAGTCTTGACGTAGAGTCTCAAGATACAGTGCATCATTACCAATATCTGAAGCGGCATCTTCGTCTAGGGAGTCGGAATCCAATTGCTCTTCATAAGCCTGAATTCGGTAATCTAGAGCTTCGATCAGGAACCGTAAAGCTTTGGGGGATAGGTTCATATTGATTTTCCCTTCTAACTCGCTTTGTAAAAATGTTCACCAACTTGACGTAATGCCATTTCGTATTGATCTAATGACATCATACTACTTGGTTCCCATGCCCAGTGATTGCCATGATCATTGACTATTTTTAGTTCAATTGGAATCTGAGCGCCCTGATCTAATTTCCACCAATTTTTGCCTCTCCCTTGAACAGAGAACGTTGAGATTCCACCCGTGTTCGACATCACCCAAAATTCACCGTTCTCCTCAAAAATCGTCACATCTTGGGAGCGCACACGATCCATTCTCGCTGAAGTTGCATTTCCCATACGAAATAGATCGACTGGCGTTTCCCTCATATTCCCAAAGATAGTTATATTGCGTGATTAAATCATATTCTCGTCAATCTTGAATGTGTTTCTTGCACCGCTACTTTTACAATCTAAACGTTAAACTTTGTTATTGCTCTGCATGGCAAAGTGATCGAGCAATTCCCGATGCAAAAACCGATAGCGTCCGCCAATGCGTTGCAGGAGTCGGCGTTCGGTGCAGTAGTTGAGGAATTGGGCAAATTTCCAGGGAGCAGTACCACTTTGCCATAGAATGAAGCGTAGACAAATGTGCTGAAGGCATACTAAACCGCCGCCAAATATGAGTCCCCATACTAAACTCATCTGCAAACCATTCAGTAGTAAATTTGAAAGTGTAGGTAATGATAGTTCTCTCACGTTAATTGATTCGGCAAGCTGCCGAATCAATTCTTGAAGGATGTAGAGCAATGCCAATGTAAGTGGATACATAAATAAGGCTGTCCAAAACGCATTTGTCATCGAGTTCCAGATGCCTTGGTTAGGATTTGCTCGTAGCTGTGTCCCCTGCTGAGAAAGTTTTACTATTTCCCTAGTTTGTTCGACTCTCTCCCTAGATTGCTTACTCCAAGTGAGCAGTGCATCCATCGTGACACAAACAAGCTCTATTGGAAGTATCAAAAAACAACGATATAGAGTTAGCAGAATCATTTGAAGCAAAACCTGAAAGATCTTGACTAATGATCGAGAAATTCCGAGTGATGATTGAAAGATTCTCCAGAGGCTAGATTTAATATTTCCTTTGTATCGTAGCTGGCTCTTGGTTGGCTCTAGCGTTTCTGCACTGTCTGATTCTCTATTACCTTCGATACGTCGTGCTGCAATTAGAACTTTTCCACTTAGGTTCTGAAGTGTTTCAATTAGTAAAACAATCAATGTGAGAAATACAAGATCGATTGGATTACAAAGCGTCAATTTCCATAGGGTGTTTAACATTTTTCCTGGAATCTTTTGCAAGGTAATGATGTGAAATGCTTCTGTCGTTGTAATCTCTTGATGCTTGACAACCATCCCAAAAATTAGTCCACCAATCAGTCCGTAAACTAGTCCACCAATCAGTCCGTAAATTAGTCCGTTAACTCCATAAATTAGTCCATTTATCAGTGCAGATGACAGTCCTATCACCAATGCAAATGCTAACCCTGTTATCAATGCAAGAATGAGTTGATAGCGATAACATAGCTGGGGTGATTCAAGCCACGTTGGTTGTATTCGTTCAATTAGCAATTCTACCTGTTGTTGAGTTTGCAACTGTCGCGCCGCCCAAGCCAAAGACGATCGCGTTTCCTTAAACTTCGGTTCAGCCTCCACACTCTCATAAGCCCACTGCTCTTTCTGGTCCCGCTTAAACTCCCGCTCAATCCGCCGAGTCTCCCGCATCAATCGCTTCTCAACATACGCCTCATACAATTCCGATCGACTCGCAAACGGCTTTCCGTCATACGCCTCCGCCGCAATACTCAGCAGCAACGGAACCCGCAAGATCCCCGGATTTCCGTCTTCATCTCGCCGCAACATTCTCCGCATATCCGCTGATCGCAAGATCTCGTCCCACAGAGATTCGAGTTCGATATCCTGTAAATACCGTTTAATCTGCTTATTGTTCAACGGCTCTAAGCAAATCTGACCTGCGATCGCATTCAATCCCACTCGCGCATCCACATACTCCTGCACCCGACAACACACGACTAAATGGGGATATCGCCCCGCAAACGCATTCAATTCCGCCATACATTTCTGTTGCTGCTCCAGGCTCAACTCATCCAGCCCATCCATCAGCGGCAGCAAAATCTCATCCTTGATCCATTCCTGACCTTCAGCGATCGACAAATTAAACGATTCTTTCAACTGCGCCGCTAACCAGTTCTCGATCGTTCCCGTCTTCCAGGTTGATAGTTCAAATACGATCGGGATCACCGTTCCGGGATTGTCGATCGCTCCTGCTAAAAGATCCTTTGCCAATGTCAACAGCGTCGTAGTTTTCCCCGCTCCTGGTGCGCCTAAAATCAGCAACTTTTTCCGCACATCTGAGCGACAAAACACCTGCACGATCGCTTCATTCAAATCGAGATCTTGTTCTACCTGTTCCGCAGTCTTTAGCTTCCGCCGCAGTTTCAGCGATGCTTTCCCCGAACGTTCCCCAAACGACTTCATCCGCAGCGGAATCAAAACCTCTTCATCATTCAGCGTAAAATCGAGCCGCGTGATCACATCCTCTTGCATCTTGGCAAGAATCCGCGATTGCCAAGATGCAAGTGCGCGTCGATTGTGAAAACGTCTGATTGAAAATGATTGTGAAACTGCGATCGTCGCCTTGAACCACTTTGGCATCCCGTCCAGATTGCACAAACTGAACCGAGCTATCTGTAATATCACCCTGATTGTTTTGATCTTGAGAAGCCATTGGTTACAGCACGACGGGGCAATGATTTTTATTCTAGTAGGCGAAACCAGTCGAAAAGTTCTCTCTAGCTCAAAGTCCCCAAATTTGGGGGATTTAGGGGGCTTTAGCCGCCAACAACGAAGCGTGAAGCTTCAGTGTTACACGCCAAAGAAATGAACTGCGACACCAAGCCAAGGCGCGATCGCTTGAAACACCTCTGCTCCCGTTTGCCATAAACTCTTTCCTGCTTCTGAAGTTTCCTTCAGCTTGATCATCGCCTCACTCACTTGCTTCAAGTTGTCGCTAATCAAGTTCTTATTCGCATTCTCTTTCCCTGCTTCACGCTTTGCAGGCTTGAGATAGTCCAACACTTCTTCCTGTTCTGGCTCTGATAAGCTCGATGCTTTCACAGCCGATTCCAATTTCTCAAGCAATTTCACCACTTCAGTCGCAGTCATGCCTTCTGTTTGATCGTCTGAATTGCCGCGCTGAACTGCGGTTAGATCGCCACCCGCCTGTCCCATCTGCACTTGGCTACCTGTGATGTTTCCGCCGATCGATTGTGATTGAGTTGGATTTTCCGAAGGCTTCTTTCCAAACATGATTCAATCCTCTTGTTTTTTCAATTGTAAGAATGAATTCAGGGAAAGCGGGGACGATTACTGATGTTTTAGACCTTCTTCATGGTTGCAAATGGAACTTTCTGAGTTACTTCTAATGTTGCGTTCTGAATGTTCTTTTGCACAAAGAGAACATCCTTGTTTTGCCAAAGTGGAATGAATGGCACTTCATTCACCAAGATCGTTTGTAGCTGTTCAAAGAGTTGTTTCCGAGCTTCTGGATTTTGTTCTTTGCGGCTTTGATCAATCAATTGATTGACTCGATCGTTGTAATAAAACGATCCCTGAACCACTGTTGATCCCTTCTCGCAACCTTTCTCCGCTGAACCTTTGGCACATTCCATAAACGGCTGAATATAGTTATCCGCATCGAGAAAATCTGGCGACCAATCCCACAGAAACATTGGATATGCACCACTTTCGACGTTGGCGTTTGCGGTCACTGATTCAACGCTATTCAGTCGAAGTTGCATCAAATTGCCAAGATGCTTTTGAACGATCGCTCTCATCGTCAGCGCTGCAAGTCCATCACTAGAAATGTTCGATCGATACCAAAGTTCAACTTCTAACGGACTCGATTCGGAGTAACCTGCCTTGGTGAGTAAGTTTCTGGCTTTATCAATATTACGATCGCCCAATTCCTTAAACACGGGTTTCTGCTCACTCAAACTATTCGGAAGCAAGCTGTACAGTGGCTCAACTTGTCCCCGGAAAATTCGGCTTTCGAGAATTGGACGATCGATCATTGCTGCGATCGCTTGTCGAACTTCAAGTCGATCGAGCGGCGGAGATTTCACATTCAGGCTTAAATAATCGATTCCACTCCCTGATCGTTCAAGCATTTTCCAAGTATTATCACTTGCGTTCTCTCTCAGACTGCGAACCTGCTCGATCGCGAGACCTTGACCTGCAACATCGATCGCACCTGTCCGAAACGCATTAAACAAATTTGCAGCGCTTGAGAAAAACTGAACATTCACGCCGCGATTTGCAGGTTTACCGCCCCAATATTGATCATTCGCATCGAATACGATCGAATCCGTTCCAAACTTCACGAGCTTATAAGGACCTGTTCCCACAAAGGTTTCAGAATTGAATGATTCCTTTCCAATTTTGTAAGCTTTAGGAGAAACCGCACACGCACCCGAAAACGCCAGCAGTGAAGGGAATCCAGCGAACGGCTTTTGTAATTTAATCACTAACTGATCGTCACCGACAGCAGAAACAGATTCAATCACATCTGATAGTAAAAACGAAGGTGAACCGCCATTTTCAATAAACCGTTTCAACGAAAATTCCATTGCTTTCGCATTAAACGGTTCACCATCATGAAACACAACACCCTTTCGCAACGGAATCGTATAAGTTAATCTATCCGCACTCACTTTCGGTAATGCTGTCGCTAATTGTGGCTCTAAATCATCTGTGCCCGGTTTATAACGATAAAGCCGATCGCCTAAGTTATACAGTAAGTTACCTGCAAACGTATTGTAAGCATCGGCTGGATCGAGCGTACTAACTGTAGCAGTTGTGCCGATCGTAATTCGTCCCGTCTCAGTTGCAACGGTTTCCGACGGAACGCAACCGATGAGAACAGACAGGCAAAGAACGTACAGGATTAGCGATCGCCAAACTTTTCCCAGCATTACGGAGTGCCAAAATTCAGGTTTTCAGTGTATCAGGATTTTCGCAACGCCCGACAACGAGATCTTATGCGAAATCAATCTATTATCCCTGGTTCGATGTGATCGTCAATTGTTAACCAACATTACGACATTCATCGAAAATGTTTGAACATTCGTCGTATCAGTTGCGGTTTTCACGGATAACGGTGCAACGTTCACTGCAAATGTTTGAACGTTCGTCGTATCGGTTGCGGTTTTCACTAATAACGGCACAACGTTCACGACGACAAGTAGCGTTGATACGGCATCAAAGCGAAGAGATACGATGAAAACCAGAAGAGATGTGACGATCGCGCTCATTCATGCCGTCTCTATCATGAGCATCGTCTTGTCGAGAAAGTTCGGGGTGGTTGGCGACCGAATACAATAGGAAAGCCATTAAGTCGGGTCTGTGTCGTATGTCCAGTTTAGAAGCGCTGCAACGTCGTTTGGAAGTTTTTCGCGAAGCAGGGCGCAATCTCCAACTCGATCCGCTCATCACTCCGGAAGATTTGGCGCGATTGGGTGTGGAATATCAGACGGAGATGATTGATGAACTGGAGCAAGCGAACACGCTCCGCGTGCGCCAAAGGCACCGAGGATTGCGTTTCTCAAGACAATAAGTTGATTTTCACTGGGCATCGGGGCTGTGGCAAATCGACGTTGTTGGCAGAACTGAGTTTGCGGTTAGCCACAACGAATCGATACTTTATTGTGATGTTTTCGATCGCAGATACGATAGAGCGATCGGCGGTTGATCATGTGAATGTTCTGTTTTCGATGGCATTGCAGTTGCTTGAAGCGGCTGAACGGAGAGGAATTCGACTACAACCAGGAATTAAAAAAGAATTTTACCGCTGGTTGGGTAAGCATACTCAGACTGAATCAAAAGCAGTCGAGGCAGAAATTGAAGCGACGACAGAAGCGACGATTAAAGGTGGAATTCCAGTTATTTTGGAGTTTCTAGCGAGGGTCAAATCTAAGTTAAAACTGAATTCGATCATTCGGCAGGAAATCTCGATCGAGTTTGCGCGGCGTACTTCGGACTTAGTGGCTCAGATTAATCAACTGCAAGCTTATATTGAGAACGCAACGAGACAGCAGGTTTTAGTGATCATTGATGATCTTGATAAGTTGGATTTGAGCGTGACAGAAACGATGTTTAGCAAAAACATTCAGTCTTTGCTCGATCCGAATTGTCGAATTCTCTATACGGTTCCGATCGCAACGTTGCGTGAGGTTGCGATCAAAACGAGCATTACCACTTATGTCAATAAGATTCATACGATGCGAGTGGCAAAGTTTTTTAGTAAAGCAACAGTGAGAAAGCTCGATCGAGTACCGGACGAAGCTTGTATGCAGGTATTTACAGCGATTTTGGCGCGTCGGTTGCCGTTGGAGTTGATCGAACCTGAAGTGCGACGACAAATCATTTTGCTCAGTGGGGGTGTCCTGCGGGAGTTTATTCGGATTAGCGATCGTTGTTGTGATAAAGCGATGCTGGCGATTCGCGGACAGATTCGACGACAGCAGTTTGATCAGCCTGATGTGATTGTGAATCAGCGGATTTTGAATGATGTGGTGACGGAGTTGCAGATTGAAGCGGCGGAGGTGTTAGGGCAAGCTGATTTTGTGGCGTTGAAGTTAATTTATGAGCAGAATAAACTTCAAGATATGGAGAGTCAGCGGCTCTTGGATCTATTGCATGGGCTGTATGTGTTGGAGTATCGCAATGCGTTGCTTTGGTATGACTTGAATCCGATCGTGCGCGATTTGCTAGTGCAGGAGGGAGTTTTGGATGGCACAGTCCCTTAAGCCGTTTACGCCAGAAAATGAGGCGACTTATGAGAGTTTGATTTCACTGATTGAGAACAATCAGGAACGATTAGCACTCATTTTGGTGGCGTGTGATGATTTGCGCTTGCGGCAGCGAGTGATCGATCGTTATGAATTAGAAGCGCGTCAGGCGAAGATTCGTCCGTTTCGGATTGTGTTGGGAACGGAGCCGAGTTTGCGATCGGGGTTGGCGAAGTTGGAGCTTCGAGAAGGATCTGAGGCAGTCGTGACGGTGACAGGGGCGGAATGGTTGCTGCGGGTGACGATGCGGGACGGGGAAGAACAGAGCGACCTTGATAAGTTTTTTGGGTATTTGCAGTGGACGCGGGAAGGGTTGCGGGAGTTTCGCTATCCGATCGTGCTGTGGGTGACGTATCGGATTTTGCGGGAGATGAGTAGTCGATCGCCGGATTTTTGGAGTTGGCGCAAGGCAGTGTTGCGGTTTGCTTCAGAGGAAGAAGAAGCGATCGAGTTTCGGCAGGGAGAATTGCGATCGTCCTCAGTGCAACGTGAGCCGAACGAGGATTTTTTGCCACCGCTCGAAGAGTTGCTTTCAGAGATTCAACAACTAGAGTCAACTTCTCCAGAATCAGCAAATTTAGCAACGCTCTATGATCAGCTAGGACAGGTTTATGCAGAACGAATTGCAAACGGGGAAGCGGCAGATTTAGAGCGAGAAAGACAACAGGCGATCGATGCTTTTCGGAGAGCAATCGATCGACATCAGCAACTCAACAATTACTCTGCGCTTGTGGCTGTGTTGACAGAATTCGGTCACTTTTTATATGAGCAATCTCTTTATCAGGAAGCGATCACAGCTTACAAACATTCCTTAAAGATTGCACGGGAGACAGGTGATCGACATGGTGAAGCGAATTCCCTTGGTAATTTGGGTACTGCTTACAAGTTCGTGGGAGACTATCAACGCGCCATTGACTTTCATCAACAATCCTTGAAAATCAAGCGCGAAATGGGTGATCGACGTGGTGAAGCAAATTCCCTTAATAATTTAGGCAGTGTTTATGATTTCTTGGGGCAGTATCAACGTGCTATTGACTTTTATCAACAATAGACCTCCTGCACGAATCCTGATCACAGATTTGAACTCCTGAAAAGAGGACTAGATGCCACTCAGGAGACTGATCAAATGTACGATCGCATTCAACACCTGCCACCAAAATCGTTCAAACGCA
>NZ_JBNXVP010000106.1:0-1140 GCF_050565645.1 Leptolyngbya sp. AN10 | reverse complement strand
CGCTGAGACTGGTCATCTCTCCACTTTAATGGCGGCTCAGAAATGAGATCGCATCTGCTGTATCGTTCAAGCAATCGAGGGAACAAGATATTTCCTATGAACTGGATTTAACACCTAGACAGGCATCCCCTAAGTACTAACGCTCCTGTTGATTAGACACAGTACTCCTGTTTCCAAGCGCGATCGCGACATCGTAGATTCCAGCAATCAGAAAAGGTAGAACTGCCAGCCAACAGCCCGACTCAAAAGAGACCTGCACATAATAAGCAATCTCGCTTCGGAACAATTGCCGATTCGCTTCAGAGCGCAGCGCAAACAGTAGCAACACCCCTACCGTACTCAGTCCGATTGCAATCTGCGATCGACGTTTCCAGTTCGATAAACTAATCCCGACCCCGGCTGCGGCAACTCCGACTGCCAAAGTAGCTCGAATATCAGGCGGAAGATTCTGACTTTGGGTTGTTTCGAGAACAGCAGGTGTCGTAATCGTTGTGCCTGTTGCCAGTTCAATTCCAGTCAATTGCTCGATCGGGCGGTTCTCGCAGGAGACCGTAACAAACGGCAGGAAAAAGCACCCCAAGATCAAAGCAAATAAAGACGCACTAATTCTTTTCGGCGTGACACCACGCCGCTCTAAAACAAGCTGACGCATTGACAACCTCTTGAAGATTAAGTGAAGCTTGTCGATTGAGTTGATCCTAAAACTCGCTCCATCAACGCACATCCCGAACTTGGTGCTTCTTGATCTCCACGAATGAGGGAGAGGATCTCCTCCTTTCGTGGAGGGGACAGCTAAAGTTCCAACGAAAGGAATGTAGATACTTGAAGTCTTGAACGGTTTAATGAGAACGTATTTCCACCGTGAAGATCGCTTATGCTGTCAAAGCTCAAGTTTCAACCCACACCTTTTCGCTTTTTGCTTTACATGGAATGGGTGTTGTTGGCGAGTTGTGGGACATTAGAGATCGTCGAAGCAATTGAAAAAGGCAGTTTCCAAATCCAACACGTCCTTGTGCCCACGGGATACGCAACCAGTGCCAGGGTAAATGCTAGAAACAAGACACAGAGGGGATTATAAAGTTCACTAAATTCGCTAAGAAAAGACATCGAGTTGTCCTGCATGGAGGCAGTTCCCGATGT
>NZ_JBNXVP010000105.1:0-1169 GCF_050565645.1 Leptolyngbya sp. AN10 | reverse complement strand
CTTAGTGATGTAGAAAAGTCCTGAAACGATTAGTTTATCGAGAGTCTTATGTGAGACAAGAATAGCTTGGGCGGGGCAAATTGTGAGATGCTCAAGTTCCTACACCAAAGCAATCTTATGCAGTTGCCCCACTTGTATCGTGAACTAAGCAATCAATTCCGTCAATGGATTCAACCGCGCGACCAACGGCACTTGGAAGGCGTGTCCGAAGCAGTCGCCGCAATTCTACAATCCGAGAGTGCTTGTCTGAATCATTGGCTGCCCTATTTAAGCCATCGCGGTTGTACTGCTCGCAGCCATCATGCCCGCTTAAACTATTTGCTGACCAATCCGCAGGTGAATGCTCAAACTTTCTACACCCCACTGTTGCAGCAGTTGCTGCAAGCCTTTGTCGGTGCGGACTTGCTGTTAACGCTCGATACCAGTGTGTTGTGGGATCAGTTCTGTTGGGTGGCAGTCTGTTTCGTCTGGGGTGGACGCTCGTTCACGTTAGCTCAAGTGGTTTTGGAACATGGCAGCGCCACGGTTGCGTTTGACGCTTATCTTCCAGTCTTAGAACAGGTGTTAAGCCTGCTGCCGAGCGATTGTCGGGTGACGCTGCTTGCAGATCGGGGATTTGAGCATGGGGAGTTGATGCGGTGGTGTAATCGGCACTCATGGGAGTGGTTGATTCGTGCCAAAAGCAATCTCACGATTACGGTCGCGCCAGGAGTTTCTCAGTCTGTTGCTCAACTGTTGCCTCCGGTCGAGCAAGTCTACCTGTTCCCGAATGTGATGATTTTGGAGGACATCTCCTGCCATCTCGCAACTGCCACGCTGCAAGGGGTGCAGGAGTCTTGGGCTGTTCTCAGTAGTCAACCGCCTTCTTTGCAAACATTTGAGCGCTACGGGCATCGCTTTGGCGGTATCGAACCCCATATCAAGGATTACAAGTCTGCTGCCTTTGACATCATTCCGTCTCATCTGCGCGATGCCACAGCACTTACCAGTCTTTTCATGCTGCTCGATATCGCGACGCTGATTGCTTTGGTCTTAGGCTTCTTGCTCGTTCGTTGCGGTCAGCGCAAATGGCTCGATTCTCATCCAGAGCGCGGGTTGAGTTTTCTGCAATTGGGCTTGCGTTATCTCAAACAACTGCGGTATCTAGGGCAACCGTTGCCTCAATTTCA
>NZ_JBNXVP010000104.1:0-1306 GCF_050565645.1 Leptolyngbya sp. AN10 | reverse complement strand
CAGCTTTGCTGCTTGCTGTTCTCGTCATCTCTGTCTCATTTTGATCTCATTTCTGCAATCTCATTTCTGCAAATCTAGCTTCTAGTTTCGATGAAAAAATCTGTCCTATGTAATTGACATTTCACAGACAAAGGCAATCCCCGTCATCTCGCCGCGTCGCGTCATCAGGAAACAATTCAACAGCATCAAGCACCACGGCATCAGTTCCACAAAGCGGTTGTAGCTCACTAGATTCGGGAACGCTTTGCGCCAGTGCGGTAGCACTGTCAGCGTGTAGAAATCCTTAAATGTCCTTGCACCAGAAGCATGAAACGCAATCACGATGGTCATCACTTCGCTCAAACGCAACCGGGAGCGACTGCGTTTCTCTCCAGGCATCGACGGCAGTTGCGGTTGGTGTGCCCATGCCCATTCAAACGTTTGGCAGAAGTCGTCTATGTCGCAGAACAATGCCGTCAGGTCGAGGCGCGATACGATAGGTTCCATAAGCTGGGACTCGAAAGATGTGTTGTTATTTCTTTCAAAAGTAGTCCCAGCTTTTCTTTTGCGCCACTCCTCTCGTCGAACTCACGTTAAGAAGTGTTGATGAAAGCGCGCAACAGATTGAGCGATTGACTCCTGAAGAAGTTTTCGATCTGAACTGGTTTGCTTGAGATAGGCTCGCCATTTCTCCCAGGTAAATCCCCGCTGTGCGAGCAACTGATTCAGATACATCGCATCCGCCTTTGCCTGCTCAATTCCATCGACATCTGCGTCCAAGGATAAGCAAAGCGTATATTGCTTCTTCTTGTGCCCGGTAGAGCCAAGTGAAAGCGTCTTGCGAATGTACAACCGATTTCCAATCAAAGTGAGCTTTACCTTAATTCCACGCTCCTCTGATAGATAGATATTAGCTTCTTTTGTACGTTGCGAGGCAGATTTCCTAGGCATTGAAGTCTCTCAAGTAATCAGTAGATTGGGGCTGTATCGAAGAAATTAGACAGTGCAAAGCGACAGAACATCAATGTTCTGCGATGGGGGCTAAATATCAAGCAAATAGTTCTGATTCAGAACGTTCCAAGGAGTGTACTTACCTTGGCAATTAACTCAACTCTTGCTTCAAATAGCAGGTGTAGCTATAGTCCTCTCTGTCACTTTTGGACAATAGAGACAGGCACTTGTCGAATTTTGGTAATCTATATAGGGCTTGCTGAAAAAGTCATTCTGTAAAAACTGGATCACAGACTTCTCTGAATCTGCATCCTTTTATTTATGCGATCGCCAATTGCCATTGATTCGGTTGTCGCCGTGTTCGATGTAATTCAAA
>NZ_JBNXVP010000103.1:0-1306 GCF_050565645.1 Leptolyngbya sp. AN10 | reverse complement strand
CCTTAGTGATGTAGAAAAGTCTTGAAAAGGTTGATACAGCGGCAGTCTCAATGAGACAGAAGGGAACTTGAGCGGGGCAAATTGTGAGATGCTCAAGTTTCCACACAAAAAGCAATCCTATGCAACTGCCCCATCTGTATCGTGAACTAAGCGACCAATTTCGTCAATGGATTCAGCCTCGTGACCAACGGCATTTAGAGGGAGTATCCGAAGCGGTCGCTGCAATTCTGCAATCCGAGAGTGCTTGCATTCATCACTGGCTGCCTTACTTGAGCCACCGGGGTTGCACTGCTCGCAGCCATCACGCCCGCTTGAACTACTTACTGACCAATCCGCAAGTGAATGCTGAAACGTTCTACGTCCCGTTATTACAGCAATTGCTGCAAGCCTTCGTCGGCGAAGACGTGCTGCTTACCCTCGATACCAGTGTATTGTGGGATCAATTTTGTTGGGTCGGCGTCTGTTTTGTTTGGGGTGGACGCTCGTTCACTCTCGCTCAGATGGTTTTAGAACATGGGAGTGCCAGCGTTGCTTTTGACGCTTATCTTCCCGTTTTAGAGCAGGTTCTCACCTTGTTACCGCCCGATTGTCGGGTGACACTGCTTGCAGACCGGGGCTTTGAGCATGGCGAGTTGATCCGATGGTGCAATCGACACAATTGGCAGTGGTCAATTCGTGCCAAAAGCAATCTCACGATTACTTTAGCATCAGGTCGTTCTCAGTCCGTGGCTCAACTCTTGCCTCCGGTCGAGCAAGTTTATCTGTTTCCAAACGTGACGATTTTAGAAGATATTTCCTGTCATCTTGCCACTGCGACCTTGCCCGGATTGCAGGAATCTTGGGCTGTTCTCAGCAGTCAGCCGCCTTCATTGCAAACCTTTGAGCGCTATGGCAAACGCTTTGGTGGCATCGAACCCCACATCAAGGATTACAAGTCTGCTGCCTTTGAGATCATCCCATCGCATCTGCGTGACGCAACCGCCCTCACCAGCCTCTTTATGCTCCTGGATATTGCCACCCTGATTGCTTTGATCTTAGGCTGTTTACTTGTGCGTTGCGGTCTGCGTCGAACCTTGGATACCCATCCAGACCGAGGCTTGAGTTTTCTGCAATTGGGCTTGCGCTATCTTGAACAACTCCGGCATTTGCGGCAACGCCTGCCACGCTTGCAGCCATTACCCCGTCGCAGTCCACCAGCAGCTTGCGCTTCCGCCAGTAAGCGAGAGCGCTTAAATTGTCGGATTCAATTCTCCAAAGTCACCACATTCTCATCTTGAGACTGCAAAAAGTTTTCTACATCACTAAG
>NZ_JBNXVP010000102.1:0-1376 GCF_050565645.1 Leptolyngbya sp. AN10 | reverse complement strand
CTAGTGCAAGAAAGCGGAAATAATTCTTCAGTTCTGGGGGCAGGCTTTAACTTTCCAGTAGCGTGAGAAGGTTAATTCCAATTGATCCTGTCATGCCAACCCCAAAAGCCAGTGTGATTGTACTTAGTGCAATGCAACAGCAAGTGTTAGAACAAATCGTGCGACAAACGACAAATCCATATCGACTGGTACGCCGAGCGCAACTGGTTCTTTCGGCAGCACGGGGATGCACGAACAGCGAAATTGCACAGCAATTGAATTTAGATCGCGGACAAGTGCGGCAGTGGCGGAGTCGCTGGCTAGATGCTCAAGCCCAGATGCTCAAGGTAGAAGCAGAAGCCGAGGCAGAAGCCGCGCTACGAACCCTGATTGTTGGGGTGTTTGAAGATGAAGCTCGACCGGGAACGCCTGCCCAATTCGCGCTTGAACAAGTGGTGCAGATTGTCGCTTTAGCCTGTGAAGATCCGCAATCGAGCGGGCGACCCATTAGCGAGTGGACGGTGCGAGAGTTAGCCGATGAAGCGGTGAGGCGTGGGATTGTTGAGCAGATCTCCCCACGCAGTGTGGGGCGTTTTTTAAAGCGAGGCACAACTGCAACCGCACCGGAATCGCTATTGGCTGAACGCTCAACCCGAAGACGCAGCCGAGTTTGAGCAACAGGTTAAAGCGATCTGCGAGTTGTATGAACACGCTCCAGCATTCGCAGCAGATGGCATTCATCTGGTCAGTACCGATGAGATGACGGGGATTCAAGCCTTAGAGCGAGCGGCTCCGACTCAACCGATGCGTCCTGGAAAATTGAAACGCCAAGAGTTTGAGTACATTCGACACGGAACCCTGAGTTTGATTGCCAATTGGCAAATTGCTTCCGGCGGCATTGGACAAGTTTCAATCGGAGCCACGCGCAATGAATTCGACTTTGCCAATCATCTTGCCAACACGATTGAAACCGACCCAGAAGCTAGTTGGATTTTTGTGCTAGACCAACTCAATACCCATCAATCTGCTTCCTTGGTTCGACTGGTGGCAGCTTGTTGCCAATTAGACCTGGATCTGGGCATCAAGGGCCAGTCGGGCATCCTACACTCGATGGCTTCGCGTTCTGCTTTCTTGAGCGATCCAACCCATCGCATTCGCTTGGTCTACGTGCCCAAGCATACCTCCTGGCTCAATCAGATTGAATGCTGGTTTAGCATTCTAGTCAGACGACTGATTCGACGTGGCAACTTTACTTCAACCGAGGATCTCAAGCAGCAGATTCAAGCCTTCATTCAGTACTTCAATTGCACGATGGCAAAGCCGTTCAACTGGAAGTTTCAGGGCTTTGAGCCGAAGCTCCAATAAGCTGCTGCTTTATTTTCGCCGATCTGCACTAG
>NZ_JBNXVP010000101.1:0-1402 GCF_050565645.1 Leptolyngbya sp. AN10 | reverse complement strand
AAGTACTCCAGCGCCTCCGGGGTGGCAGCGATTTCTCCAATCAAAAAGCTAGATTCCAGCACTTGTAGATGTGCCTCGCACGCCAGCTTGTGTTCATAAGCAACGAAATCGATCAATCGGCTTTGAATCTTTAAGGCAAGATCGAAGCTGAACCAGCCTTGTTCGAGACACCAGCGATTCAGAGCAAGCCCGCGACCCCAGAAGCGGCACATCCATTGGCAACGCTGATTCGGTAAGGTTAGACTTCGCATCGCAATGCCCTCCTTAAAGTTCAAAGCTCTGATTGATCGCGATGACCCAGTTGAGGCTAAACAGCCGAGCAATATACAGCACCACACACGCTAGTTCTTGAATCACGACACGGCTAAGGTAAGGGACTCCATCACCCTGCGGATCAGGTTGGGGAAATTGGGACTGGATCTGGTTCAGGACTGCTACAACCTGAGACTGCTGCCGCAGTCCCTGTAGCAAAACGTGGACGGACTGCTGCCAATCCTGGAGTGCAACTTGTATCCGAATCACGGCAATCCCATCTGTGCCGTCCCGATTGTCGAGTTGCAGGCATTCAATGTCGCGTAAGTGCAATGCGATCGAGGTCGATTGAATCAGCCAGAAGGTCGGACTCGGTGGCACCAGTAGCGGGTCGGAACCGATGCGATCGCTTGCCACAGCTTCTATCAGGGATTCGACAAATGCGGCGAACTGTGGAGTCTTGAGTAACGCTCTAGCATCCGCAGCAAAGTGGGGACGCATTTGATCGAGGCAGTGCTGCTGAGCCTGAAGTAATTCGGACTCCACCTGCTCGATACTCATCCGTTTAGTCGCGATATCTTGACGCAATCGTGCCAGTTGCTCGAACACGTCGCTCGTTCTCCGTTGAGTGTAGGCATCGTAAGTGGACAGTAAATCGCTGAGGGTCAACATGAGTCGCAATCCATCTTTAAGCACTTTCTCGGTTCGACGGACAATCCAGTTCGAGTCGGGCATCGGGAGGTGCTTTGCCCATCGCTTGACTCACCAAGCACAGGAGCGCCTCAGTTCTTCGCTCTACAAATGCTTCAAAGTCATCGCGCCACAGAGTCTCTAGCTCGATCAGAGGCGATCGACAAGTTGCTGAATCTGATGAAACTGGTTTCAGGATCGATCGCGTCGCGGATGGAGAAGCCTGATGCACGTAACGCTGTCGCATCAGTACCGCCAGGATAGTTTGAGTCAAATCGGGATAGATCGATGGGGTCGAATGGAGCGGCACCATTCTGATGCCGGATGGGAGATGAGGATTGAACATGAGCGTGACCTAAATTTTTTGGGTTCAGACTGGCAGTTGATTCAAGCGATCGACCATTCCCGTCGTATTGAACAACTCACCGATGTAGGCGAGCAGACACACTAGCTCTTGAGC
>NZ_JBNXVP010000100.1:0-1457 GCF_050565645.1 Leptolyngbya sp. AN10 | reverse complement strand
CCCACGAGATACGCAACCAGTGCATTAGGAAGACTCAGAACGCTTGACAGATAGGCGATTGAGGAATTTAATCAACTTCGACGACACGCCAAAAATCTCAACAGAAATCCGGAGTGTATTAGCTCGGATAGCATTTCGTTTCAATCGTTCTGCCCAAGCGAGTCGTCGATGAGCACGTTGGCTGCGAGTCAAGTAAGAGATTGCGGATTCGACAGGTTGAGTAGCTGACTCGCTGTATTCAATTCGAGTTTGATGTCGCCTCAAGTGTTGTCGAATCTCTCGTCGCAGTTGAGTGGCTGGAATGTCCGTCCAGATCAAAGCTTGAGTCCCCTGTACGGTCTGCATCGGAGCTTGAGCAATCATTGTAATCTCAGGCTCTAATGCAACCGTTGGAACCGGAGGCAGTTTCGTTCGGATGACTGAAATTCGTCTGCCATTGGTGTTCTTGGAATCCTCGGACAGACAATGTTGCTTCACGGGACAACTGGCACAAATGCGCGGATTCATACTAAACAGCATTTGCATATCGCCCCGGCGCGTATAGCGAATTTCACGGCGATACATGCGATGCCCAGCGGGACATTCCACAGATTCATCATCCAGGATTTTGAAGTCTTTACCTGCATACTTGTGACGACTTTTTGCCCAACCCTCCGAGACCGTCATGGCTCCATAGCGAGGAGCAGATTGCTGACTGGATTGAGGAGCAGATGCAGGTTGAGGGGCTTCAGGTTGGGGAGCCGCACACTCCTCGGTTCTCTCGGGTAAAGCAGACGACCATTCTGTTTGCCGCCCACACAACTGAGGCAACTGTATCGCTCCTGCCCGAATCCGCCAGTTCCACACCCATTGATTCAAAATCTGCCAAAAGCTCTGCCCTTGTGCTTGCCAACTACACCATCGGTCTCCATCTTGTTCTTTGTCTTCTTCTGCAAGCGTTTGCTCAAATCCACCTCGACCACAATAGAGATTCAGCACATCCGTTGCCGTAAATTGCTCGACTGGAAGAGAGGTGAGGAATAGCTCATGAATGTACTTCCCGTTGCATTTACCCACAGCGCGTTTGCGCTTGTCAAATCGCTCCATACGAACAATCACCAGGCGCATTGGTTCGTGGTAGCCTCGCCGCGTGGAATCCAGGCAAGGAATATCAAATAGTTCGCGGGGATGAGGACTATCCGGATAGGTAATCGTGGCATGAGGAGCTTGTTTTAGTGCTTCTACAACGATTGGGTCAGTGAGCAAATGATAGTCACGACAACGAATCGCATAGGCGATCTTCGCTTGTTGCAACGGGCTGACATGGCTCGCACTGCCATACAGTCCATCGAGTCGAACAATACCCTGCTCGATCGTTAACCCTTGTGTCTGAAGATAGCGTTTCACTAATCCACAAGCACGAGCAAGATCGGGTTTAGGAGTGCCATTGCCAGGAGCCGCAAAAGTGCCTAACCATT